>JAYTXG010000067.1:0-14595 GCA_043743375.1 Sphingobacteriia bacterium | reverse complement strand
TAACAATTTCTCAATTCCTTTTTGCAAATTAGTAGTATCAAAAAATCGGTTTACCAATTCTGGCAAATAATAGCCGTCTAGTTTTTCAATATTTAGTTTGGGCAGTCTATCTGCAAATTCAAGGGCATACCTAACAAAAATTTTTTGCTGAATTTTTTCAGTTACTTGCTGCTGTCTAACTTGTAATAAACCACTTATAAAAACGGCTGCAATTACCAACACAATTAAAATAACCATTGAGGTAGAAATAGAGCCTGCCATAACAAAGCTAATAATCGTTTGTATGCCTAGTGGCATTGCCAGTTGAACTAGTCCTGTTAGTATGGCAAATACATAAATAGATGATACATCTTTTTTATCTAATTTTAGCAATGCTAAAATTTTCTTTGCAGCTATTGAAGGGGAAACGTTATTTTTTGTTGCCATAAATTAGTATGTTCGATATAATCTTTATTAGAGCAATTGCAAAGTTTACAATGATCGTGCCCTAATACTATTATGAATTCTTAATTATCTGTAAAAATACAACTGGTTTTATCATGAATATGAATATTTTGATCAGCAATCTTACCAATCCAGTACTCTTGTTTTTCATTTTAGGAATCCTTGCAACTATTGTAAAGAGTGATTTAGAGATTCCTGCTTCCAGTGCCAAGTTCATTTCTTTGTACTTACTTTTTTCTATTGGGTTCAAAGGCGGACAAGAACTAGTACACAGTGGTATTAACGATCAAATAATTATTACATTGTTAATAGCATTGGCTTTTTCTGTATTAGTTCCATTATATGTTTTTCACTTATTGCGCTTAAAACTAAACGTTTTTGATTCAGGAGCAGTTGCATCTGCTTATGGGTCGGTGAGTGCGGTTACTTTTATATCGGCAGCATCATTCCTAGAAATGAATAATACGCCATTTGGTGGTCACATGGTGGCAGCAATGGCATTAATGGAAGCTCCTGCCATAGTTGTTGGTATGATTTTAATTCGCAAATACGATAAAACAAGCAGTGAAACAGGTAGTTTAAAGGCGGTTTTGCATGATGCCTTTACCAATGGATCAGTTTTAATGATTTTGGGAAGCTTGGTTATTGGATTTATAGCTGATAGTAAACAAGCTGAAGGCATTAAACCCTTTACTTCGGATATTTTTAAGGGCTTTTTGGCTATTTTTTTGCTGGAAATGGGTATGGTTGCAGCTAAAAGATTTAAAGCATTTATTCAATATGGATGGTTTGTAAGTATTGTTAGTATTGTTATTCCAATTATTAACGGCAGTTTAGCCGTATTTGTTACAAGTTTTTTGAATATAGAAATTGGGAATAGGTTTATGCTGGCAATTCTTGCCGCTAGTGCATCCTATATTGCTGTGCCAGCTGCTATGAGGCTTGCTGCCCCAAAAGCAGACCCCGGTTTATACATTCCAATGGCACTAGGATTAACTTTCCCATTTAATATTACGCTTGGAATGCCTTTTTATTGGATGCTAATACAAGCATTCCCGAGTACCTATTAAAGGTCATCGAATTCATATAATGGATCTAAACGAGTTCCAGCAGGCATTTCAAAAATTGATTTTGTTATTCCATCATGCAAGTCATATACCCAGCCATGCAAATCTGGGGACTGATCATTGTGCCAAGCTGCTTGTACAATAGATGTTTTGGCTAAATTCATTACTTGTTCTTGTACATTCAATTCAATCATGCGATTGATCCGCAATTCTTCCTCTTTAATTGAATCTACTTCTTCTCTATGAAAACGATGCACATCTTTAATATTTCTAAGCCATTTGTTGATGATTCCCATATTATGATTGGTCATTGCAGCTTTTACACCTCCACAGCCATAATGACCGCATACAATAATATGTTTAACCTTTAATATCTCAACTGCAAATTGCAATACACTTAATAAATTTAAATCGGTGTGTACCACCATATTGGCAATATTACGGTGCACAAAAATTTCACCGGGTTGAGTTCCAGTGATTTCATTGGCAGAAACCCTACTATCGCTGCATCCAATCCATAAAAATTCAGGAGATTGAATATCAACTAACCTTTTAAAATATTCGGGGTCATCAAGTATTTTTTCTTTTGCCCATGCTTTATTTTCCAAGAAAAGCTTGTCGTATGAATTCATAAACAATTTTTATAGTGCTTAATTAAATATTTAACCCACCACATACACTAATAACTTGACCTGTGATATATGAACTTAAGTCGCTTGCTAAAAATAATGTTGCATTAGCAATTTCTTCTGCTTTTCCAAAACGACCTAGTGGTATTTTTTGCAAAAAACCTTTGGCTGCATCTCCATCTTTTAAATAATGCGTCATATCGGTTTCTATAAAACCAGGGGCAATTGCATTGCAGCGAATATTTCTTGAACCGAGCTCGGCAGCAATAGATTTAGTAAACCCAATAATCCCAGCTTTACTGGCAGCATAACTACTCTGACCAGCATTACCGCGAATGCCAATAATGGAGCTCATATTAATAATACTTCCTTGTCTGGCTTTCATCATGGGGCGAATAACCTGTTTAGTCATATTAAACACACTTTTTAAATTAATATCCATTACATTATCCCATTGTTTTTCGGTCATTCGCAACAATAAATTATCTTCTGAAATACCAGCATTGTTTACACAAATATCAATAGCACCAAATTCTTTTTGCGTATCATTCACTAGTGCTTCACAATCTGCAAAAATACCCGCATTACTTTTTACTGCTTTAGCTTTAACACCTAATGCTTCAATTTGTGCTACTAATACTAATGCTTTTTTTTCGCTACTATCACTTACATAAGTAAATACAATATGACTACCTTGTTCTGCTAATTTTAAAGCAATGGCCGCACCTATTCCTCGAGCTGCACCTGTAACAATAGAAACTTTATTTTGTAATAATTGCATAAATTAAATTTTATAATAGTTTTAATATAAGTAGTAAAAAATTTGATTACTAGTTTTTAATTAGCGCTTTAATTTCTTCAATAAAAACTCTTTCATTACTCAATCGTGGAATTTTATGTTGTCCACCTAATTTACCTTTTTGTTTTAACCATCCATAAAAAATACCTTTATCCAAAGCTTGTACAATGGGTAATTCGAGGGCAATATCTTTAAAACGTTTTGCCTCATAATCACTGTTAAGTGTTTTAAGCGCAGTATCTAACTCGTAAGCAAATTGATCAGTACTGGTGGGCATTTCATCGAACTCAATCAACCATTCATGTGCACCTTTGTTATTATCTCCAAAGTAAATAGGGGCTGCAGTATAATCAATAACCATTAACCCGGTTTTTTCGGAAGCAATGGCAATTGCCTTATCTGCATTTTCGGCAATAAGCTCTTCGCCAAATGCATTAATATATTGTTTTAATCTGCCGCTTACTTTAATTTTAAATGGATAGGTTGATGTAAACTGAATTGTATCGCCCACTAAATACCTCCATAAACCTCCATTAGTACTAATTACCAAAGCATAATTTTCTCCTACTACCACTTTATTCAACCCAATTGTTTGTGGATTGCTTTTACCATATTCTGCAACTGGCATAAACTCATAAAAAATTCCATTTTCAACAAATAGCAACATGCCTTCTTCATCGGGTGAATCTTGCGCCGCAAAAAATCCTTCACTTGCATTGTACATTTCCAGATAACTACATCCTTCCCCAATAATTTTTTTAAACTGTTCTCTATAAGGAGTAAACGAAACACCTCCATGTATATACAATTCCAAGTTTGGCCAAACTTCTTTTAAATTTTCTTTACCCGTTATTGCTAAAATTCTTTTAATTAAAATTAATGTCCATGTAGGAACTCCAGAAATTGAAGTAACATCTTCATCAATGGTGCTTTGCGCTAGTTGTTCAATTTTATTATCCCATTCATCCATTAAAGCAATTGATAATTCTGGTGTTTTAATCCAATTAGCCCACATTGGCGTGTTTTGCAATAATACAGCGCTTAAATCGCCATATTGCATGTCTTCATTAACCTGACTAATTTGGTGACTTCCACCAATTACTAACGCTTTTCCTGTAAGTAAATCACTTTCATTGTTATTGTTATAATAGAGTGTGAGCACGTCTTTAGCACTTTGAAAATGACAGTCGTCCAAGCTTTCTTGAGTAATAGGAATGAACTTACTTTTATCATTGGTTGTGCCACTACTTTTAGCAAACCAATTTACAGGTGTATTCCATAAAACATTTTCTTCGCCTTGCATTATACGTTCGATATAGGGTTTGATATCATCATATTCATGAATTGGAATTGCCTCTTTAAACTTTCGGATGCTAAACAATTCATTAAATCTGTATTTTTTGCCAAACTCTGTATATTGACCATGAGTAACAAGGTCTTGTAATACTTCTCGCTGCGCGGAAATGGGATCATTCAGCCATTGTTCTATTCGCCAATGTCTTAAGCGTGCTAATCTTGATATGGTATTACTTATTAACTTCATATTGGGATTTGGCAAAATACACTATCCAAAGCATATAAGCAATAAGCAATAATATATTAATAAGTATTCATGGTTGGGTTATCGCGGGCCATATCAATAAGCCAGTCTTTTCTCTTTAATTCAAAATTAGTACCAAGGTATAAACGGCGAACCTGATCATCTTCTGCTAATTGTTCTGCAGTGCCATGTTTAAAAATTTTACCCTCAATTAATAGATAAGCTCTATCACAAACTGAAAGGGTTTCATTTACATTGTGGTCGGTAATAAGGATGCCGATATTTTTGTATTTCAATCTTGCTACTACGGTTTGGATATCCTCTACTGCTATTGGATCAACACCAGCAAATGGTTCATCTAATAAAATAAATTTTGGATCAACTGCCAATGCTCTAGCTATTTCTGTTCTTCTGCGTTCGCCACCACTAAGGCTATCGCCATTATTGGTTCTTACATGATGCAGGTTAAACTCGTCTAATAATTTTTCTAATTTAGTTGACCTTTCACCTTTGGTAAGCTTGGTCATTTCTAACACCGCCATGATATTGTCTTCTACACTTAATTTACGAAACACGCTGGCTTCTTGAGGTAAGTATCCAATACCCATCTGCGCTCTTTTGTACATTGGTAGTTTGGTAATATCTAGGTCATTTAAGAAGACTGAACCTTTGTCGGGTTTAATTAAACCCACAACCATATAAAAACAAGTGGTTTTGCCTGCACCATTTGGGCCGAGTAAACCAACAATTTCACCTTGTTGTACAGAAACAGATACATGGTTTACCACGGTTCTGCCTTTATAGCTTTTTACAAGGTCTTTGGTATGTATTGTTAGATTCACTAAAATTACTTTTAGTAAAAATAAAGAGAATGTGGTGAGGAATAGCAAAAAAGCTGTTAATGATACAATTTTATGGGAAACGAGTAATTTATTTTAGTTGAAACACTTCAATCATTAAGCCATTGGGTGCAATCATTGTCATTGCTTTACAATTACCAATCCAAGGATCTTTGTAATCTGTTGGTTTCATCACAATTTTTACACCAGCATCTTTTGCTCTATTATAAATTGTTTTGATATTTTTAGTGCAGAAACTAAACATCCCTATTCCTCTGTTTGGCAATCGAGGTGCAACATTTGGAATAACTCTTTTATTGTCTTTAAAATCTAAAAACAACAAGTGTCCACTTTTAGTGCCTTTAGCATAAACAATTGCAAAACGAAATGGCACATTGGGTTCCATTCCTAAAACAGAGCCTTCGCCTGTTCTCCATTCAGTATCTTTCCTAATTTCCATTCCTAATACTTCTGTATAAAATTTTAATACTTGCTTACTTATTCCTGTAACCACTTGTGCTGCATAACCTGGTCCGCCTAACAATGTTTTAGTATCGTATTCAGATAGTTGTGGCATACCATTGCCTCTTTCTATTCCAACTGCATGAATAAAATCTGGTGCCTTATAAATAGTTTCTAAATATTTATACTTCGATCCATCGGGTTTACTCAACATTGCTGCTTGCAGTGGTGCCATTGATGAAAATCCTAAGCTATGAATTATTGAATCTAGCTTTTCTTCATCGGCATTAGGAAAACCCAATGTAAAAGGGCCCATTTCTCTGCTATTGTATGATTTATGAATTAATGGCGATTTCTTACTTAATAGTACCACTCTTATTTTTATATTTTCTGGAACATTCGGACGATGCAAAATATATATAGAATAATCGAGTGCAGAAGGCAAGTCCCATAATCCCATTTGTAAAATCCTGTCTTTTTTTGCTAAGGAAATTGGACCAACTAAAGTCATACCCATTCCTTTTACATAAAATAGCTTGATACTGTCTAAATTTGAAGTGCAAATAGTTACAGTATGCAATGGGCTGCATATAGCATCGGAAGCTTTAGATTCGGGATCTGTAATGTCCTTTACATAAATAGGAACTTGAGCTGATATGTATTTCAGTAATAAGCAACAAAGAAATAGCAGTAGCTTTATTCTCAAAACATTTATTTTAGTGCATAAATTTACAAAATATAGTTAACCTCATTAACTATCTGTATGCATCAGCAACCTATTTTAATTGAAGACCAAGGCCTCCGAGATGGACTGCAAACACTATCTGTAAACGTACCACTAGATGATAAATTGTATTTTATTGATCAATTAGTAGCGGCGGGACTAAAATGAATTCAAATTACTAGTTTTGTTAACCGCTAACTAGTACCCGAAATGGCCGAAGTATTAAACACTTACTTTTAAAAAAGAAGATCAAGAAATTATTGAGATTTATCGTATTTGGGGCACACTAAAAGTTAAATTAATACCTTGCGATTCTAATAAAAAATTAAAGAATCATAAAGCAATTACCTTTATCTATTACACGCAAAAGAATATTAATTTTATATACAAAAAAATAATATGGATTTACATATAGAAGGACAATTGTTTATTGTAGGTGGATCTACCTCAGGCTTTGGTAAAGCCATTGCAGAAGCATTGGTTGCAGAAGGAGCAAACATTATTGCGATTGCCCGTGGTGAAGAAAAATTGATCGCTTTAAAATCTTTAGCTCCTTCAAAAATAGAAATTTTATCAGGAGATATATCTAAAGATGATGTTTTACAAACTTTAATTACCATAGTAGGAGATAGAAAAATACATGGCATATTAGTAAATGCAGGAGGGCCACCGGCAAAAACAGTGATGGAAACTACTTTAGAAGATTGGGATATTGCCTACCAATCATTACTCCGATGGAAAGTTGCACTTACAAAAGCATTTGTACCCAATATGATCAAAGCAGGATATGGAAGAATTGTTTACATAGAAAGCCATACTGTAAAACAACCATTAGAAAATTTAGTATTAAGTAATTCAATAAGAGTTGCCGTAGTAGGCATGGTAAAAACTTTATCAAATGAAATTGCTAAATCGGGAGTTACCTTAAATATAATGGGACCAGGCTCTCATAACACTCCAGCAATTGATCGTTTGTATAAAAAGAAATCAGAGCAAACAGGTGTTCCTTTTGATGAAGTAAAAAAGGCAGCTATTCAACAAATACCTGTTGGCGTTTTAGGAGAAACTGCTGATTTTGCAAGCTTGGCGCTTTGGCTACTAAGTCCAGCTAGCAGATTCATTACTGGTCAAACAATTACCATTGATGGTGGTGCAGTAAGGGGGATAATGGGATAATAGCTGCTTTTTAAAGATCTCATCTCAATATTTTATGTTTTTAATATAACCCTCACGAAAATATTGATTGCAAAAGTACTTACGAAAGCAATGAATGTAAGCGGTGAAGAAGAATACCATTAAACTAAACAATTAGAATTATCTTTATGAGCAGCACTAAATTAACTATTAGGGTCTGCATTTAAGTTGTGTCTAGAATAATAATCAATCTTTTTTTTGTATTTGAAGTATTACTTTTTTCGAGTAATATGCTGGCACAAAAATGTGCAACTAATTTAGATTTTGAAAACAATAATTTACTTTTTTGGAATTGTGATACTGGAAGGTCAAGTGTTAATGGAAACACCTATTTTAACAGTGGAGCATTACCCAACAGACATACCGTTATTAGAAACAGTAAAGCCAACTTAGACCCATTTGGTCGTTTCCCGTTGAATTGTCCGAATGGAAGTGGTTACTCTTTACAATTAGGTAATTCTGGAACTGGAGCGCAAACTGAAAGGGTAAGTTATACTTTTACAATTCCTGCCAATCAATCGGTTTACAGTATGGTATATTGGTATGCAGTTGTGTTTCAAAATCCTGGGCATACTCCTGCTGAACAACCGAAGTTTAATGTAAATGTTACCGATTTAACTACCAGTACAAAAGTTGATTGTGCATCTTTTGAATATGTTGTTAGTAAAAACTTACCAGGCTTTGAAACATCTAAAATACTAACCAATGTTGAGTTTAAACCTTGGACTGCGGTTACCGTAAACTTATCCAATAAAAATGGACATGTGATTAAATTAGATTTTTCCACTTCAGATTGCACGAAGGGCGGACATTTTGGATATGCATACGTTGATGTAGACAGCGATTGTGGTTTGCCATTAAAAGGGGCTGGCTATTGTAGCGACGTAGATAGTGTTGTTTTAGAAGCACCATTTGGATATAAAGATTATCGTTGGTACACCAATAATTTTCAATATTTAGTAGGTAGCACCAGTAAAATAGTATTACGTCCTCCTCCCTTGTTGGGAGCAAAATATGCTGTAGTAGTTATTCCATATGATGGTTTTGGGTGTTTAGATACACTCAACTCTGTTATTAAATCGGGCTATATTTCTCCTTTCGCCATTAGCGATAAACAAGTGTGCGAAGGAGACAGTGTTTTTCTTGATGTAGGGTATAATAACAGTTCATTAAGTTATAACTGGTTACCAGTAATTGGTATCCGAAATCCTGATTCAAGTAAAACATTCTCATTTCCAAAAGAAAGTATTTTATATAAACTAAAAGTAGTGGACACTGCATCGGGATGTACTAAGGAGAAAGACATTAACATTGAAGTAATTAAACAAAATCCTGGGATAGCAATTAAAGGTGATACCATATCTTGTGGTAGCAATCCTTATACTGCAGAATTTACATTGGTTTCTGGAGCATTTATACAATGGTATCAAAATGGTGTGCCCATTTCTGGTGAAAATAATAATATTTATTCTCCGAGAATATCGGGTTCATATAAAGTCACATTACAAACTGCGGGATGCTTAGTTACCTCTCGTAATATAGTGTTAAGAAATAGCCCTTCCCCAAATTCATCTTTTTTAATCAATAATGATGCACAATGTTTAACTGGTAATATTTTTTCGGTAATAGCAGGCAATCCTGGCGTTTTTCCGATTATACGCTTATGGACTTGGGGTGATGGAAGAATAGATTCAGATAGTATTAAATCATATAGCTATACACAACATGGTAGTTATAGATTAATACTTCAATCAGTTACTAAAGATGGATGTAAAGACACAATAAGCAGAAGTATTAGCGTGTTTGCGCCGCCGATTCCCAATTTTTCTGTAGAAAATCCTTGTGAAAAAGCCAATACCCAATTTATTAATACAACACCGCTTATAACGGGCAGTATCTTAACTTATTCATGGTCTTTCGGAAATGGTTCGGCCAATTTGAACACCAATAACGCATCAACGAGTTTTATAAAATCAGGTTCCTATAATGTTACTCTAAAAGCTGTAACGAATAATTGTCTTCTGCCAGTTGAAATTGTAAAAAGAGTAAATATTAATGCAGCACCCGCAGGTAAGAAAAAAGTAATTAATACAGCCATTGATATACCAACAACCATAGAAACCATTAATAAGGGTGCTCAATACAAATGGGTTCCTATTAATTATCTCAATGATCCAACGATTGCAAGTCCTGTTTTTTCTGGACCCGCAGAAACTACTTATATAGTGGAGATTGTTAATCAAATAGGTTGCAATACAGTAGATACCGTAAATGTAAAATTGTTTGATAAAATTTCCATCCTTGTTCCTACTGCATTTACGCCAAATGGTGATGGTAAAAATGATAAGTTATCTCCCATTTTAGTAGGTATCGACAAGTTAGAATATTTCCGAATCTGGAATCGATGGGGGGTACTGGTTTTTGAAAGTAAAACAGCCAAACCTGGGTGGGATGGAACATATAATGGAGTAAAACAAGAATCAGGAACATTTGTTTGGGAAGCTGCTGCTTTAGGTATTGGAAGTGTTCTAGTAAAAAAAGAGGGATTAGTTACTCTGCTAAGATGAACAACTAATGAACTATCAATAATTTATAGAACTTATCAATTTCGGTTTTTTCGGTAGAAGATAGCAATTCATTTTTGTTGTATTTAGCATGCAAAAAGATAACTCTTTTGTGTTGAGGATATTTTTCAAGAATACCACTCATTTTATTCCCAAGTACTTCATCTTTTACATATAGAGGAGTACTTATTACCGCAGGTGCTTTTTCCCTAGTATGCATTTTATTAATAGTTGCTTCTAAAGTAGCCAACCAGTTTAGGGGTATTGATGGAATCTTAGAAGCTTTTAGCAACAACCCTTCGAGTTGTTTTTTACTTAAGCTACCCCTTTCTTCATATTGATGCATGAGGCTCATTACAAAAAGTGCATCGGGATTATGTTGATAGCAAGCTTCTAGTATTTTATCTATGATATCTAATTTTCCTTTTGTAACCATTAATACAAAGATAGAATACAAGATGATAAATGGCAGATAATGATTAGTCAACCACCTGATAAATAGTAACTACTTGCTGTTTGTTTTTTAATTCTACTCCTCCCAGCTTTGTGCAGTTAAAAGAATCTTTTACTTGCAAATAGGCTTTTTCGGAAATAACTATTTGATCTGCTCCAGCTATCGATTGTAACCTCGAAGCTGTATTAGCCACATCACCAACTACGGTATAGTCTAATCTGCGAAGGTTACTAGAACCAATATTACCTGATATTAGTTCGCCGCTATCAATTCCGATTGAAATTTTTGGGCTAAATCTGCTTTCAGAATTTTCAATTGGAAGTGCTGCAATTTTTTCTCTAACAGCCAATGCTGCATCAATAGCTCGATCTAAATGAAATTTTCCACGAAATACCGCCATCACGGCATCACCAATGAATTTATCAACATGCCCTTTTTGTGCAATAATTTCTTTAACCATTACATCAAAATAGTTATTGAGTATTTTTACTACTATATCAGCAGGTTCAATTTCGGTGATGGCAGTAAATCCGCAAATATCTATAAAAACCACAGTGGCTTCAATGGTTTCATTTTGCATGATGGAGTCTTCAAATTCACGAGTACCCATGAATTTTAAAACGTTTTCATCTACATACATTCGTAAAATATTATTTTCCTTAATTGCTTTGAGGGTTTCCTTAATTTGTAAAACGTGTTTAATTGTTTTTTCAATTGTTAGTTCAAGATCTTCGAAATTCACTGGTTTACATACAAAATCAAAAGCACCTCTATTCATTGCAATGCGGATATTTTCCATATCGCCATATGCAGAAACCATTACAGTTTTAAGCATGGGGTTACTATCATTTAATAACCCCAATAATGTAAGGCCATCCATTTCGGGCATATTAATATCACTCAGAACCAAATCAACATCCGGATGAGCTTTTAGTTTTTCTATTGCATCATTACCATTTAGTGCAAAAATAAATTCATATTTTTCTTCGCGAATTTGCTTTCTAAATTTCTGTTTAATCAACATCTCCAAGTCCGTCTCATCATCTGCAACTAATATTTTAGCCATTTGTTGGTATTTTTAATTTTTGCTTGAGTAGATTAAAATCAACTGGTTTTGTTAAAAAATCATCTGCGCCTAATTCCATGGCCGTATTAAAATTTTCTGCATCGCCATAAGCTGTAATCATCATCACTATTGGAGGAGGTGTATTGAATTTTTGTTTAATTTTTTCTAATAATTGCAACCCACTCATGCCAGGCATATTAATATCTGATAAAATTAATACGGCCTCATGATTATTTGTATTCATGTATTCTAATGCTTGTTCGCCGGAGTTAGCAAAAGCAAATATTACCGTACCATCTTTTATTTCTTTGCGAAACTTTTGCAAAAAAAGATTTTCCATATCTAGTTCATCATCTACTACAAGTATTTTCATTGGTTTATCTATTTTAAGTTTTAAAGGTAATTAAATAATAAATATACTTCATTCGCCTTCTTTAGTTTCAACAGTTAGTGTGCCACCATGTCATTTGGTAATAATATCATAGCTCAAAGATAAGCCCAACCCTGTTCCTTGTCCTGTTGGTTTTGTAGTAAAGAAGGGTTGAAATATTTTTTCTGCTGCTTTTTGTCTTTTATTTACTACATGAAAAAAATTGGTAAGTATTTTAAAAATCACCCTTCCTAAATCTTGCGAAATAATATTAATTTTTCCATCTACAGAGAAGAGGACTCGATCAAAATCTGTTTTAAAACTTGCGTTAAATGACTTATCACCTGCTCTTAATCCATGATAATTTAATCGTAAATATTCATCAGCTACCACATTAATAGCTGTAAGTTCTTTTTGATTATGGGTAGCTTTACTATGTTGCAGCAAGCCTTTTACAATAGAGACTGCCCGTTTGCTATGGAAGATGCTTTTTTCTTCATTAGCGGTTACGTCTTTGGAAATGGATCGGGCTTCTTCAATATTACCTTTTGTTAACTCATCATTCATTTCGGCCAGCAACTCTTTATTTACCTCACTAATTTTATTTACAAAGTTCAAAGGGTTCTGAATTTCATGTGCAATGCCAGCAGTTAGTTTTCCAAGCGAAGCCATTTTTTCGGATTGAATCAATTGAGTTTGTGTAGCTTTTAGTTCATTAATCGTTTTTTGTAATTCATCTTATTTTTTTATTGGGCGCTTTTGGCGACAGCGTTTTTTTAGGTGGATTATTTTTTAGTTCTTGCAGTACAATTTCTATTGCTTTTTCTAACTGAGGATCATGACCATTAATAACTTCAGACGGCCATTGTTCTACTTCTACATCAGGTGGAGTTCCAACATTTTCAATTCCAAAACCTTTCTCATCATAAAATGCAAGATTGGGAGCTGTAACAACACCACCATCAATAAACTCAGGATAACCAAGCACACCCACTAATCCGCCCCATGTTGTTTTACCCACAAGTGTTCCTAGCTTTGCTTGGCGAAAAAGATATGGTAAATAGTCTCCACCTGATCCTGCTGTTTCATCTATCAACATAACTTTTGGCCCCTGAATGGAGGCATTGGGTGCTTTTTGATCTTTGCCATACCTGTAACGCCAGTGCGACTGTAAAGGACGTTTTAATAAATCTATATAATAGTCTGCTAACTGTCCACCACCATTAAATCTTTCATCAACAATAATTCCAGATTTGTTAGCTTGAGGAAAGAAATATCTTTTAAAATACTCATGCCCTCCAGCACCAGTATTGGGCACATATACGTAAGCTACTTGTCCGTTCGTAGCTTCATTTACTTTACGCATGTTTCCTTCCACCCAATCCCGATTACGCAAACCAACTTCACTTTCAATAGGCAATACTTTCACAATGTGTTTATTGGCACCAGCAGCGGAGCTTGCTACTGTAATTGTGGTAATTTTTTCCGCAGTATTTTCAAAATAGCTGTAGAGATTTTTATCTGCTTTTACATCAAGACTGTTTACTTCTAAGATATAATCACCCACCTGTACATTTACACCTGGTTCTGTAAGTGGTGAACGCAAGTCGGGCGACCAGTTTAAGCCACCATAAATCTTTTTAATACGATAACGATTATTATTTACTTCGTAATCCGCTCCCAATAAACCACCTGAAATAATGGAAGGAGTTGAACGTCTGTCGCCGCTAGCATCAAACCTATGATGCCCAACAGACAACTCACTAAACATCCATTGCATTACGCGGTATAAATCATTTGTACTTGCAATATCAGGCAATAATGCTTCATACTTTTTCTTCATCGCTACCCAGTTAATCCCATGCATGTTGGCATCATAAAAAAAATCTCTATTTACCCTCCATGCTTCGTTAAAAATATTTTCCCATTCGGCTTTTGGAGAAATCTTTACTTGCAATAATGAAGTATTGAGCATTGCATCTGGAGTAGGTTTTTGACCAGTGGTTACAATACCCCATTTACCTTTACTATTGAATAACATTTTATCTCCTTTGGCAGCTATTATATAGCTATCTGCAGGCATAATTGATTCCTCTTTTCTTTTCTTAAGGTTGTAACTATTAATCATAGATGGAGCAGCCCCATGCCTAGCATGGGTAAGATAAAATAGTTCGCCTTCCTTAGCAACTTGTAAAGACTTATAGTTGCCTTTTGCTATTGGCACAGCAACAATCCTATTCTGAATTCCATCCCAATCTATTTGTAACCGAATACGATTTGAATCTGGAGTGCCCTTAGCTTTAGCAGCTGAACTGTCTTTTACTTCTTCAATTTCATTCTCTTTGGCAAAGGGAGATTGTGTTTGCTTTTGCAATGTAATTACGTAAATGGAATTAGTTGATTCCATATCATTACTAGATTGATCGAACCAATTTAAAACCGG
>JAYTXG010000066.1:0-4063 GCA_043743375.1 Sphingobacteriia bacterium | reverse complement strand
TGCAATAAACCCCGAATTGGAAAGGCTAATGGCTAAAAGAGCTAACGCTACAACAATTGAAGTAAACGCCAGCCACGTACCAATGGTATCAAACCCTTTTGCAGTTTTAGAAATTGTAAAAAAGGCTGCTGAACGCAAATAATTAATTTAAAACTAAAAAAATACAAGCAATGAAAATTACAACATCCAAATTTGCAATAATCACTATTTTATTATTATCAACTTTAAACAACACTATTTTGGCGCAAACAATTTTGCCAGCAGAAAAAGATCCAAAAATTATTTTGGGTATGCGTACTTTTTTAAAAGCACTTAACAATAGTGGTGGAAAACCTGTAGAAGAATTAGCACCAAAAGACGCAAGAATGGTGTTGGTTGGTGCTCAAAAATCAGTTGCATTTACTTATAATGACATTGAAGAAAAAGAACGAAAAATAACACAAGATGGTATTACTGTAAACATTCACGTTGTAAAACCTAAAGCTGCAAAAACGAACATCCCTGTATTTATGTTCTTTCACGGTGGTGGATGGGTATTAGGCGATTATCCCACACACAAAAGACTTGTAAGAGATTTAGTAGTAAACAGTGGTGCTGCTGCGGTTTTTGTAGATTACACACCATCACCAGAGGCACAATATCCTGTGGCAATAAATGAAGCGTACGCTGCTACAAAATGGGTGGCTACTCATGGTAAAGAAATTGGTGTTGATGGCAGCAGGTTGGCAGTTGCAGGCAATAGTGTAGGAGGTAATATGGCGGCAGTTGTTTCGCTAATGGCAAAGGATAAAAAAGGGCCAAAAATTAGCTTTCAGCTTTTGCTATGGCCTGTTACTGATGCAACTTTTTCTCAGCCTTCTTACACATCGTTTGCAGAAGGTCGTTTTCTTACTACACTACTTATGCAGTGGATGTGGAACCAATATACCACTAACCCTACTGAGCGTAAAAATATTTATGCATCGCCACTGCAAGCCACTATTGAGCAATTAAAAGGTTTGCCGCCAGCATTAGTACAAGTTGCCGAAAATGATATTTTGCATGATGAAGGCGTTGCTTATGCCAGAAAATTAGATGAAGCCGGTGTACCTACAACCATTGCAGATTATAAAGGGTTTATACACGATTATGGCATGTTAAATCCTTTGGCTAATATACCAGCGGTACAATCATCTATTCAACAAGCAGCAGTTGCAATAAAAAATGGCTTGGCCAAAAAATAATATACAATTTAAGGAGTTTAATCTCCTGAAATAAAATTGGGATTTTAAACTACTTTTTTTTATTTTGTGCAAAAAAGAAAATGAAAGCAAAAACAAATATTGGACTAAACAAAAATCAAAGCGACGTTTTAGCTAAAAAACTTAATGAGCTTTTAGCAGATTATATGGTATTTTACCAAAACACCCGAGGTTTGCATTGGAACATAAAAGGAGATAAATTTTTTGAACTACACTTAAAATTTGAAGAACTCTATACAAACTTGTTGCTGAAGGTTGATGATATAGCAGAAAGAATTCTTACTTTAAACCACGTACCATTTCATTCTTTAGCAGATTATGAAGAGCAATCGGAAATTAAGTCACTTAAAAATATAACCAATGGGAAAAAAGGAGTCGAGAACATTGTATCAACTTTTGAAACTATACTACTAAAACAAAGGGGATTACTAATCTTATCAGAAGATGCTAAAGATGAGAGTACAAACGCCTTGATGAGCGACTACATCAGAGAACAAGAAAAATTAGTATGGATGTATTCTTCTTATCTTGATAAATAATAACTGAGAAGATCTACGAACGCACAGGACGGACGGTGATGCTTGATGAGCACGACATGAATAAATCAATTGCCGAAGCTATCCGAAATTTAAATTCTGTATACCTTGAATAATATATTTGGCAAACAGATCATTCATTTACAAATAAAAGAACTTCGCTGATAAATAAAATTGTTTGGTTTCTTTACAAATAAGCGGGGTTTAGCGAAGTACGGGAATAGGTCACAAACCACAAATAGCAATTATCATTTTCGTCGGTTTCCTAATCTAGCAAAGGATTTTAAGCCTTTAAAGGCAGATGAATTATGGGTAAGTGATATTACCTATATACCATTAAAAGAAAGGTTCATTTATTTGTTTTTAATAACAGATGCATACAGCAGAAAGATTATTGGTTTTCATGTAAGTGATGGTATAAAGGAAAGTAGTACAGTTGTAGCATTAAAAAAAGCTTTGTATCAAAAACCAGCTGAAACAATGGTAACTAAAATCAGGACGATGCAAACCCTGTTGGACACACCTTACTCATGAAAACAAGAAACCATCAATTCTTGAGAGAGTGTAGTCACCCTTATGCTGCAACAAATAATTGGTTTGTATTGTCTTTATGATAATATATGTAAGAATTTACAGCGTTTTTAAAAATATTCACATGAAGAATATAACAATTATGACTTTTCTTTTTTCTATATTGATACTTTTTTTTAGTAGTTGTAATAAAGACACAATTAAACAAAATAAAGAAGCAACAGAGTATTTTCCAAATAGTATTGGAAATTATTGGGAATATGAAGTATATGATTCAAGTCAAATTAGAGACCATCCAAATGCCCCAAGGCAGTATAATGTCAAGGTGAGTATAACTGGAACTAATTTGCTTATTGATAACAAACCTGCTATGATTTGGAAATATGAATATCCTTGGGGTATTGAGATAAAATATTATAGACTAGAGAATGATAGTATAAAAGTTTATGACACAGTAAGGGCTGCAGGTCTTGCATATTTACCATATCCAAATGATTTATTTATAAACCCATTCTTTGAGGAACAAAAATGGAAAAGTAATTTGTTATGGACGGACAGTTTTTATGTAAAAAAAGATGTTGTTCAAGATTTCCAAAATGTGTTTAGGATTCATAGGGATTATATTGGGCAACAGGCCTATTACCATAATGATTATTGGTTCTCACAAAAAATAGGTTTTGTAAAATTTTACAAAAATGAAATAAATCAAGGAATCCAAACAATCGAATTATGGCAACTTAAATCCTACAACTTAAATTAGTTATTAATGAAACAGAAACTACTAATGATTTTGGTAAGTTTTCTTACCATTTTAACGGCGCATTCTCAAAAGAGTAAATATGATAGTTTTGCAGTAACCATCAAAGTAAAACCGTGCATAAGTTTATCTATAAATATTGATTCATCTAAAACTATTAATAAAAATATTTCTCCTTACAGGTTAGTTACCTGTGAAACACCGGATGTTCATGTATTTCCATCCAATGTGCTTAAGTCAGAAGTACATGTCAGCATTAATAAAACAAACAATCAAAGCTTATTACTTAGCTCGAACACATTTCCAATTGGCAATTCTTTTCAAGGCGCATATTGGAGCAATAACAGTGGTGCTAATTGACAAGGTGCTGATATTTTACCGAATAATGGTTTTGGCAGAGGAGATCCTTCAACAGCATACGATGCCTTAGGCTGAGGTTATATAGCTGCCATTGCACCAAATGCAACAAATAATCCGAACGGTTATTTTATTCAACGAACTGATAATAACGGAGCAACTTGGCTACCTCAAGTAAATGCAACTGGTATAATTCCGGGATTTGAAAGTTTGACACAAATGGTAACCTTACACAAACGAGTACAACCTATTTTAAAGCAAAATGACAAAAACTGCTACTAACATTTAGCTTAGTAGAATAAATGCCCAATAAAAATGCCCCTATGGCTTTGATGCTAAAGGTGCATTTTTACTACTACTTGTTAAACTTACAAAGTGATAGAGACTCGAGATTATTTTTTGCAAAAAATGATTTCAAAAAAAGCTCACCCTACGTGCCCTTTTTAAATCCTTTAATGTATAAATCATGTGTAAATCATGTGTAAACCGAAAGAAAAAACCCATTGCAAATTATTAATTTACAATGGGTTGTGATGTGTATGAGTGACCGCGTTAGGATTCAAACCTAAAACCCCCTCATCCGTAGTGAGGTACTCTATTCAGTTGAGCTACGCAGCCATTTCCCTGTTATAGGGCTGTAA
>JAYTXG010000065.1:0-3336 GCA_043743375.1 Sphingobacteriia bacterium | reverse complement strand
GTTGTATTAAGCTCAATGGCAGATGATACTCCTGAAGGAAAATCAATTATAGAATTGGCTGGCGTGAATCCATCAGATTATCAAATTCAAAATACAAGGTTTATAAAGTTTACCGCAGAAACAAGAAGTTCAGGCATTGACTTTGAAAATACACGTATCCGCAAAGGTGCTGCTGATGCCATTCGTAAATTATGTACAAAAGAAGGTAATCTGGTTCCTATAGAAACAGAAGAAATGGTAAAAAGTATTTCCAACAATGGCGGTACACCTTTAGTAGTTGCTGAAAATGAAAAAGTAATTGGCGTTGTAGAATTGCAGGACATCATTAAACCCGGCATTAGCGAGCGTTTTGAACGTTTACGAAAAATGGGAATCAAAACTGTGATGGTTACTGGAGACAATCCTTTAACCGCAAAATACATTGCAGCAAAAGCGGGCGTGGATGATTTTATTGCAGAAGCAAAGCCAGAAGATAAAATGAACTATATCAAGAAAGAACAAAGTGAAGGGAGACTAGTTGCCATGATGGGAGACGGAACCAATGATGCACCTGCATTAGCTCAGGCAGATGTAGGAGTTGCAATGAACAGTGGCACTCAAGCCGCAAAAGAAGCTGGCAATATGGTTGACCTCGACAATGACCCAACAAAACTGATTGAAATAGTAGAGATAGGAAAGCAATTATTAATGACAAGAGGTACACTTACTACTTTCAGTATTGCAAATGATGTAGCAAAATATTTTGCCATCATTCCTGCCCTGTTTATCGTTGCTATTCCAGCAATGCAAGGTTTAAATATCATGCACCTGCACAGTCCTGAAAGTGCTATTTTATCTGCTGTTATTTTTAATGCCATTATCATTCCTATGCTTATTCCATTGGCGTTAAGAGGAGTTGCATACAAACCTATTGGTGCAAGCGCGTTACTCAGAAGAAACTTATTGATTTATGGAATGGGGGGTATAATTGCCCCATTCATTGGCATTAAGGCAATTGACTTATTTGTTTCAATGTTCTACTAAAATAAAAATAAAACTAAAATAAATGAAAGAACACATTTTTCCGGCTATCCGCCTGACTGCAGTTTGTCTAATTTTTTTTTCAGGTATCTATACCCTTATTGTTTTTGGAGCAGCACAATTTACTGTTGGACAAGGGCAGGGAGAAAAAATTAATGCAAATGGCAAAACCTATTACAGCAATGTTGGCCAAAAATTTAACGATGATAAATACTTCTGGAGCAGACCTTCGGCTGTAGATTATAATGCAGCCGGAGCAGGTGGCAGCAACAAAGGACCTTCCAATCCTGAATACCTTGCAAATGTGCAGGCAAGGATTGATACTTTTTTGGCACACAATCCTACAATATCAAAATCGGAAATACCTGCTGATTTAGTTACTGCTAGTGGTGGGGGTTTAGACCCTCATATTTCTTTACAAGCTGCAAAAGTGCAGATAAAAAGAATTGCCAAAATAAGAGGTATCGCAGCACCTAATTTGGAACAATTGATAATAAGCAACACAGAAAAGCCATTGGCAGGCTTGTTTGGCACAGAAAGAATTAATGTATTAAAAATAAATATTGAATTAGACAAATTGAAATAAGGAAAAAAGATGAGAAAAAAAATTTTTGTAATTGTTACATACTTTTTTATGGCGGTCGAATTAAACGCTCAAATAAAAACGATAAAAGAAAAGATACCTTTTGATAGCATTGATCAAAGTTGGCAAAACGGAAGTGATAGAAGGGACAGTTCGGTATTTAATAAAATGAAGTGGTTTACTCCCAGCATTTTAATAGATATAAATTATACTCATTCATTTAATAACCCCAATGACAATACAGTTGTGGGTTCTACAGCATTGGCAAGGAACAATGAAGTACAACTTTCCGCACTTCATTTTGGAGGCGATTTTTATTATGAAGGTGCAAGAGCAAGAGTGATGACACAATTTGGCACTCGTTCTATTGTTGTACCACGTAATGACTATAGTCCTTATCGTGGACAATACCAATTAGCCAACGTTTACCGTTATTTAAGTGAAGCTTATGTAGGCTATCATTTCAATAAATGGTATGGTATTAATGTAGATGCTGGTATGTTTATGTCTTACGTAGGGCTCAACTCTTATTATCAACCTGAAAACTGGGAGTATCAGGCGTCATTTACATCGGATAACACACCTTGGTTTTTTAATGGCCTTCGGATACAGATTTTTCCAACCAAACTGTTAAAAATAGAGACATGGATTATTAACGGATGGCAGAGTTATGGAAAATTCAACAGTATGCCAGGGCTTGGGTTCAATGTTACTTGGATTCCTACAAGTAATTTAAAATTACTTACTAATAATTATTATGGTACAGATGCTGCAGGTATTCCTGAAAGAAAGCGTTTTCACTCAGACAATAGCTTATTGATACGCTATTTTAATAAACCTGAATCAAAAGGCATTACAAAAATGGCCTTTTCTTTAACAGGGGATTTGGGCTTTGAAAAAGGAGGTGGAGTAAACGGTTTTAAAAATAATGATAGTGCCAAAGGACCAGCACAATACTTTGCAAGCGCTATGCTTTACAATAGAGTTTGGTTTGCAAAAAATAAAATGGCTTGGACAATAGGTGGAGGTTACATGACCAACCCAGGAAGGTATTTAGTGTTGTATCCAACAGGGCAGGCTAGCCCATTACCCAATCCCAATAATCCAACACAAACGGAAGGTGCATTTCCGTTTAGTGCAAATCCTGGTGATAAATTTACTGGTTGGGATGCTTCTACAAACTTAGATTTTATGCCAAACCAAAGTTTAACTTTTAGACTAGAATATGTACATAGAGTATCAAGTATTCCATACTTTGCAGGTGCTGGTGGCGTTACTTCTCAAACAGGATATACTACCTCAGTATTAGATGCGAATTGGAGACCTGATTTAGTAAAATCTGAAGATAGAGTGATTCTTGCTTTGTTATTTAGGTTGTAAAAATATGTCATGAACGACAAAGAACAAACAGTACAACATTTTCTTGATTTGATTAAAAAATCGAGGAGGGGAAAGTTTAAAATTTACATAGGCATGAGTGCTGGTGTAGGTAAAACATACCGCATGCTGCAAGAGGCACATGCCTTGTTGAGAAATGGTATTGATGTAAAAATAGGTTACGTAGAAACACATAACCGGAAAGAAACACATGATTTGCTGGGTGGATTACCCATAATTCCTAGGCGAAAATTATTTTACAAGGGTAAGGAACTTGAAGAGTTGGATGTTGCAGCCGCAATTAACCTGCATCCCGAAGTAATAATTGTAGATGAATTGGCACACACCAATATTGA
>JAYTXG010000064.1:0-4094 GCA_043743375.1 Sphingobacteriia bacterium | reverse complement strand
TTCTTGTAAGCTTCCATTGGGAAATAAATTCAACTTTAATTGAGTTATTTGATTGCTAATACTAATAAATTTTTCTTTTTCGGCTCGTAGCATTTTTTTCTCAACTCCCGACAATTTTTTAATCGCCTTTATTTTTAATGATTGAATGTGATTTACTAAACTACTGTCTATCTTTCCAACTAACTCTTCTACTTTATTATACAATAACGCGGTTTCTTCTATTTCTTTTACAAGGTCTACTTGATTATCACTTATTGCTTTTACTTTATCATCAATCAAATACTGTGTTTTTAAAAACAATCTTTCTTTTGCTATCAAAAGCTTATTTAACTTTTCTTGTTGTTCTTTATTTATAAATAATAAAGAATTCCTCAAAATCAACACCGGGTAAGGAACCCCAGTAGCATCAAATACGTTTTTTAACTCTAACCAATATGCCAATTCGCCTCCGCCACCAATAAAAACAACATTGGGCAAAATGGTTTCTTGAAACACTCCTCTAAGAATTACATTGGGACTAAACCTTTCTGGATTACTATTTAATTCAAATAAAATTTCAGCCTCAGAAAAAACCAAGTCCAATGCTTGAACATGGTATTCGCCATTTATCAATTCAATCCTTTCTCGTTGGTCATTAATTAAATAAAATAAATTAATTGGTCTGCCTGAAGCTTGTACTTTATAATTAACCGATAAATCATTGGCAGTTTTTTCAACAATTGAATGAGAGAATTGCTCTTTCAATTCTTTTTCAACAATCGGAATAAAAGCCGCTTTCAATGCAGCACAATCAGGAACAACTACCACTATTCCATAATCTGCAAATAAATGATTTACTAATTCTAAAGTTGCTTGTTGAATTGTTTTCCCTTCGGTATAACTCGATTTAAATAATTTAATTAACGAATTTCCAAAAGGAAACACCCCTACTTGACCTTCTATTAAATGTATTATTTGAATGAATTGCTTATCTACCTTCATTCTTCCAAAAGCACCTGTTTGTTTAGTTTCCCATTGTAGTTTTTGGGTACCAACATTTATAAATCCTAATTCAGCAATGTCAGCGTCTTCACTTCCCATATAATAAATTGGAACAAATTTGGTTTCGGGGATTAAAATTGCTAATTCTTCTGCCAATTTTACAGCGTGCATTATCTTATAAATAAAATACAATGGACCAGTAAAGATATTAGGTTGGTGAGCAGTAGTTATTGTGTAAACATTTTCTTGTAAAAGCAATTCAATATTGGCATTCACTTTTTGTGATATAGCTATTCCTTCATATTGAGCTTTTAAAATATTAACTAGTAGAGCTCTATTGGTTTGTACATTCTTTCGAGCAGCTATCGCCTTTTTTACTCCATCAAGTGTTGGTGCAAATTCATAAAATGACTTTAATAAATCTGATTGATAAAGATAATCAGTAACTATTTTGGAGAAATAGCCGGTGCTTTCGTATGGCAAATAAGATATAGTACAATCCATATGGTTTAGCAAAAATACAACTTCATTAATGCTATCCTAACCATTTATACAATTAGTTGAACCGGTCAGGATTAAATGAGTCAATTTTTGTACTTAATGGTTGATCCAATAAAATTTCACTTACCAATTTACCCGTTCCAGCACCTAGGCTCAACCCCACCATAGAATGACCAGTTGCAATAACTAAATTATCCCAATTAGCAGTTTTCCCTAAATAAGGCAATCCATCAGCAGAGCAAGGCCTAAAACCGTACCAAATTTTATCAATAGAAGGCATTGGAATATCAAATTCTGGGTAAAAGTTTTTCACTGACTGTAACAGCCCTTTTACTCTATTTATTTTAGGAGGCGTTTTGGTTGAAGTAATTTCCATTGTACCCCCAAAACGGATTTTATTTCCATCCATTGGGGTTAAAGCAGCTCTTCCTTCTACTAATACTGCTGGATAGTTAATTTTGTATCCAGAGTTTTCTAAAGTAACAGAATAGCCTCTTCCGGGCATCAATAAAATATCTATATTTAGTTGTGCAGCCAATTCCCTGCTCCAAGAACCTGTTGCTAATACAAAAGCATCTGCATTATAAAAATCTTTGGAGGTTTTAACACCAGTTATTTTTTTCCCTTTCTTTTCAAACCCAATAACTTCTTCTTCCTTAATAAATTTTACTCCTCTTTTTTGTAAAAGCGAATACAAATTTTTCATTAATAAATTAGGATATAAATGGGCATCACAATTAAACAATACAGCTCCTTTAGCATTCAATTTAGTATGTGGTTCTAATGCCTGTAACTGATTGTAATCAAGTAATTCGGTATCGTTTAAACCAAGCTCATGGGCTTTCTCCACCAAATGTTTGCACTTTTCGGCACCTGCATCTGTCTGAAAAATTTCTAGTAACCCTTTTTGTTCATAGGCAAAAGAAAAGCCAGGAATTGCATTCCATTCTTCATACTTTTTTTTACTGAGTATGGCTATATCTCTTAATGGAATTGCAGCACGCTCTACATGCTCTGGAGTAGCAATTTGCATAAATTTCAATCCCCATTTTATAAGGCTCCAATCTAATCGAGGTTGCACATAAAATGGACTCTGAGAGTTCCACATCCATTTTAAACCTTGTTTAACAATACCAGGTGTAGCTAATGGAACAAAGTGACTGGGGCAAACATAGCCAGCATTACCATAAGAGCAGTTATTAGAGAAATCATTTTTATCAATTACTGTTACATCATGACCTTGCTCATTCAAGTAAAATGCACTGCTTAAGCCAATAATGCCACCACCTATAATGATTACCTGCATAGAATGCTATTTTGAAAATTTTAGGGAAATTACGTAAAAATCAGCTTCTATAGCTGGAACTTAGTTGCTTTACTATATTTCTATTAACTTAGCCTAATACAGTTGCTTTTATGGAAACATATGGAAAAATTTTACTGGTTGCAATGCCGACATTTCTTTTATTGGTTTTGCTAGAAAAATGGTGGGGACATCGCAAAGGAAATGATACAGTTCGTACTATTGATATGATCTCGAGCCTTACTTCCGGCATTACTAATTCAACTAAAGATGTGCTTGGTTTAAGTATAGCAGTACTTAGTTACGATTGGATGGTAAATCATTGGGCAGTTACTCATATCAATTCATCTATTTTAGTTTATGCAATTGCATTTGTTGCACTAGATCTAACTGGTTATTTGGTTCACCGCATTGATCATGAAATTAATTTTTTCTGGAACGCGCATTTAATACACCATAGCAGTGAAGACTTTAATTTAGCGTGCGCACTTCGCCAAAGTATTTCTGCTTTTTTCAGGCTATTCACCATTTTTCTTTTACCAGCTGCACTATTGGGTGTGCCTACGCAAGTAATTGCTGTAATTGCACCGCTCCATTTATTTGCACAATTTTGGTATCATACCCAACATATTAATAAAATGGGATGGTTAGAAAATATTATTGTTACCCCTTCACACCACAGAGTGCACCATGCATTAAATGCAGAATATTTAGATAAAAATTATGGACAAATTTTTATTTTTTGGGATAAATGGTTCGGCACTTTTCAAGAAGAATTGCCCAATGTTAAACCAGTTTATGGAATAACTAGACCAGTACAAACATGGAACCCTATTAAAATTAATTTCATGCATTTATGGTTATTGGTAAAAGATGCATGGCATACCAACAATATAAAAGATAAGTTTACTATCTGGTTTAAACCCAATGGCTGGAGGCCTTCCGATGTTATTGATAAATATCCTGTTTATAAAATAGACAATCCATATCAATACCAAAAATACGATACTCCATTTAGCAAACAATTGGCCGTTTGGGTTTGGATTCAATTTGCCATATTAATTTTACTTATTAGTTATCTGTTTGGCAATATTGCCAATATTGGGAGTCCGGGTATTTTTTACTACGGTGCTTTTATTTATTTATTTGTATATGCATATACAGATTTGATGGATGGAAATAGCAATGCCTGGATATGGGAAATAGCAAAAGCTGTAGTAGGTTTTGTATTTCTTTATGAAACAAAAGATTGGTTTGGTGCGGGAAAATTATGGAACGGCATTCCTTATTTCTTAGCTATTTATTTTAT
>JAYTXG010000063.1:0-6306 GCA_043743375.1 Sphingobacteriia bacterium | reverse complement strand
ACAGTTTGCCCGATTAAATTTTTACGGTCTTTATTGGCTACACTCAAAAAACGGGCTGGATTTTTCTTTTCTCTATCAGCAAGCGTTTCTTTAACTACTTCGTAGGTTTTTTCATCAAACTTTTGTTCTTTGGTTTTTTCTTTACAAGAAAAAAATACTAGCAGTAATAAAATGGAAAATAAGTGCTTCATAATAAATAAAATTACCAAAAAAAATGAATTATTCCATAGATTATTAATTATAAACCAAGAGATCATTAACCTGCCTCATTTACCTTATTTTCGCAGTTCAAATAACATTTATGGTTATTAATTTAAGCGAAAAGCATAGTTTGGTAAGTAATTGGGTTGCTGAATTAAGAAATACTGAAATACAAGAAGATAGACTTCGTTTTCGTAGAAATTTGGAAAGAATTGGAGAAGTAGCTGCTTATGAAATTAGTAAGCAAATGCCTTGGCAAATTAAGGAAATACCAACTCCTTTGGGCACTCATGAAAGTAAGGTTTTGGCAACACAACCCGTATTAGCTACTATCTTAAGAGCTGGATTACCATTGCATAATGGCATGTTGAATTATTTTGATAAGGCCGATAATGCTTTTATTTCTGCTTATAGAAAACACCATCGTGATGGTACTTTTGAAATTAGTTTAGAATACATGAGTTGCCCGGTTTTAGATAACCGTATCATCATTATCAGCGACCCAATGCTAGCAACAGGAGCATCAATTGTTAAAACAATTCAATACATGAAAGGCCAAGGTGCGCCATCTGAAATACATGTTGTAGTTGCAATTGCTTGTACGGTAGGTATAGAATATATTATTAGGGAATGCGGTGAAGCAGTAACCATTTGGTGTGGTGATATTGATGATGAACTAACTGCAAAAGGATATATTGTTCCTGGTTTGGGCGATGCTGGAGACTTAGCTTTTGGAACCAAAGTTCAATCTTAATTAACTATTTCCTAGCTTTAAGAATTGGATATATATTAAGGTTAGAATTAAATGAGACTCGTAATTTTTATTTGGGGGATGATTATTACTGTAATGTTATCTGCACAGGATCCTCATTTCTCGCAATTTTTTTCTTCGCCACTTACACTGAACCCAGCATTTACGGGCAAGTTTTTTGGTGCATACCGTGTTTCGGGCAACTATAGAAATCAATGGCCTACACTAAATAATGCATTTACTACTACTACTGCATCGGTAGATTTTCAGGTTTTAAAAAACAGAATAATTTCTTCCGACACATGGGGAGTTGGTGTAATGGGGTATGCCGATAATAGTGCAAATGGAGCCATTAAATTTAATTATGCTACTTTTTCTACTGCCTATCATAAAGGATTAGATGAAGATGGAATGCACCAAATTGGTGCAGGTTTTCAAGTAACTTATGCAAACACAATCGTTAATACTACTTTACTCACTTTCGAAGATCAACTTACCACAGCTGGTTTTACAGGAATAACATCTGAGGTATTTAGTTCAAACACATTAAACTCAAACTATATCGACGTAAATGCTGGGTTACTATATAACGGAAGTACCAATGATCGAAATAATTTTTATTTCGGTTTAAGCATATACCATATTAATCGTCCCAATCAAAAATTTGTTGGTGCTGAATATTTTTTAACGCCAAGAACTAATTTTCATGCTGGTGGTTATTTTGCTATTGGCGAAACAACTACAATGCATTTAAGTGCTTTACAAATGTTTCAAGGAGGATTTTCCGAAACCATGGTAGGTGGTGCTATTCAATTAAATACCAATCCAAACAATATTAAATCTACTAGTTTATACATTGGTACTTGGATACGTTTAAACGATGCAATAATTCCCTATGTTGGTTTAGAATTTGGAGATTATCGTTTGGGTGCTTCTTATGATTATAATTCTTCCTTACTAAGAACTGCAACTCAAAATAGAGGTGGGATTGAAATTTCTTTGATTTATAGTAGAAGACCATCTAATGAAAGACCAGTAAACTGTCCGAAATTTTAACATCCAGTTTTTGTATTTATTGAACGGGTTGTAGATACTTTATTAACTTAGCAAAAATCCCCCAATTTGCTTAAAGAAATTATTATTGCTATTCAGGCCTTTTTTCAGGCTCATCGCTTTATCAAAAAGCATAAGCTTTGGAAATGGATTCTTATTCCCGGAATTTTATATACAATACTTTTTATTATAGGTATTTATTTATTCAGTAGTACATCTAGTAATTTTATTGAGTGGATTGCCCTTAAAACCGGGTTAAAAAGCTGGCTTGATAAAGAAAATAGTGGATTAATGGGATTCATTTTTACAATGGGTGGTTTAATTTTGTGGTTTGTGCTTATGTTATTTTATTTTTCTTTATTTAAATTTTTATTTCTCATTATAGGCTCACCACTTTTTGCTTATCTCAGTGAAAAAACAGAAGCCATTATGGAAGGAACCGATTTCCCCTTTAGTGTTTCGCAGTTATTGAAAGATATTGTAAGAGGAATTCAATTAGCAGGTAGAAATAGTTTATGGCAAACAATTTATTCAATTAGCATCATCATTTTTAGTTTGATTCCTGTAATTGGCTGGCTTACTCCTGTAATGGCTATAATAATCGACTGTTATTATTATGGTTTCTCTATGCTCGATTATAGCATGGAACGAAAACGCAAATCAATTGCAGAAAGTATTTTTTTCATAGGATCACATAAAGGCCTAGCTATTGGCAATGGAATTGTATTTTATTTAATGCATTTCTTACCAATAATTGGTTGGATTCTTGCACCTTCCTATTCAGTTGTTGCGGCTACGTTAAGTGTTTATCCATTAAAAGAAAAAGAAGGACACAATTAATATGAAGCAAGGAAAAGTATATTTAATTCCAACAGTGCTAGAAGAAAATGCATTGGATACAATACCAACTTATATTGTTGATACAATAAAAGATTGTTCGATTTTTTTTGTAGAAACTGAAAAAACTACGCGGAGGTTTTTTAAAAAAGTTTGGAAAGAAATGGTCATCGACGATTATAAATGGCATACGATACATAAAGCAGAAGAATCGGTAAAGCTTGCTTTTATTAAAGCATTACAATCAGGCAACAACGTTGGTATTGTTAGCGATGCTGGTTGCCCAGGCATTGCAGATCCGGGTCAACTTTTAATTGAGGTTGCACAGCAAAATAATATTATTGTTCATCCATTAGTTGGACCAAGTTCTATTTTATTGGCGTTGATGGCTAGTGGAATGAACGGACAAAATTTTCAGTTTCATGGATATCTACCAATAGATTCTTTTGAGAAAAAGAAAAAAATAAAAGAGCTTGAAGCAGCTTCTGAAAAAAATAAAACTACACAGATTTTTATAGAAACCCCTTACAGAAATAATCAGCTATTAAATGATTTATTACAAGCCTGCAAACCAACTACTAATATTTGTATTGGAGTAAATATCACCAGCACTTCTGAAAGTATTCAAACAAAAAAAGCAAAAGATTGGATGAAACAATTACCCGAATTACACAAAATTCCCGTAGTTTTTTTGTTACAAGCCTAACTATTGTTTAGGCTTAATAATACTTTCTTCAATTACACCTCGTACTTCGAGCACACTATCTACAATATAATTTTCTACTCCACGCCAAGGTAAAGTTCCTAGGTATCGTTTATAATGGAGATTCACCTCTCTTCCAGAATTCTTTGAGAGTATTTCTGCAACATTTTTATCTTTCACACTAAAAATAAATTCATTGCTTTGTACATTGGCTTTAAATCCACTCTGTATAATAATACCTTCATAAGTTTTAAAAACAAATCCTTTTTGCTGAAAAGTATTCAGCTGTCCGGCTTTAGTACCTTCTGAATAAACAAAATAAAAACGCCAGTAAATAAATCCTGCTAATGATAATAAAACGACTGTAATAAAACTCCAAATAAATTTTTTCATGGTCATGTTATAATCCGTATTTATCAACAAGGTAAATTAATGAAGCCATATTTATGGCTCCTAATAACAACTCTCTTTTATTTACATTTTCGAAAACATCTGTTCTGGCATGATGTATATCAAAATACCTTTGTCCATCTGGTTCAAAACCAGCCAAAGCAGTACCAAAATTTCTATTAAGCGGACCGATATCTGCTCCGCCGCCGCCCATTTCTAAAGTTTCAGTACCATAAGGTTTTAGCAAGGGTAACCAAGCTTGCATTTTTACTAGTAAAGCAGGATCTATGGTAAATTTAAATCCACGAGGAGTAAATCCACCTGAATCGCTTTCTAATGCAAACAAATGAATTTCATTATTTTTCTTAGCCTCCTCTGCATATTTTGATCCACCCCTTAATCCATTTTCTTCATTGGCAAATAGCACGAAATGAATAGTTCGTTTGGGTTTGTATCCCATCACTTTCAATGCTCGTAATACTTCCATGGTATGAACAACTCCAGTACCATCATCATGAGCACCTTCATTTACATCCCAACTATCTAAATGTCCGCCTACTGTAATAATCTGTTCAGGAAATTCACTGCCTTTTATTTCTGCAATAACATTATAGCCTTTTGCATCGGGTAAAAAATGACCATTGGTTGTAAAGGAGACTTTAAAACTAGATTTTTTACTTAATTCCCAAATATAGTTTGCATCATATCCTCCTAATGCAATAGCTGGAATTTTAGGAAAGGAATCATTGTAAGCCATAGCACCAGTATGCGGATTATTATCAGTTGCTTCGGTTAGTGATCTAATCATAACACCAACTGCACCATATTTAGCAGCTCTACTAGCTCCAGATCTTCTATATAATCCAGCTTCTCCATAAGATTTTGCTGGATCAATATTGGTGGCATTGAATTTATAATTGTAATAAACAATCTTTCCTTTAATCTGATCTTTTTTTGCTTCTAATTCTGCAAAGTCAGCTACTGCAATTACTTCTGCACTTAGTGCTTTACCGCCTGTACCCATTGAATTACCTAAAGCCAACACATCTAATACTTGATTACTTAATTTGCCATCAATTGAAATTACTGAAGCCACATCTTTACCACCTCTATTCCAATTGGGCATCATACATTCTTGTAGATATACTCTATCTGCGCCTAAGGACTTCATCGTTTTTTCGCCCCAAACTACTGCTTTATCAAACTGAGGAGATCCTGCTAAACGACCACCAATATTTTTTGTTAAGTACCTAAGTAAATCATGCGCCTGACCATTTTTCAGCACATCATTAGAAAGATTTTTTATGAATACAACATCATCTGCATATTGGGCTATACCTAAAGCTGGCGCCAACACCATAAGGAATAATAATTTTTTCATAGTTTAAAGTTAAGCAAAAGAACCAATTCAGAAATTAGTTGTTACTTGCATATTACAAATTAAACAACTCATTATGCGTATTGGAATTGTGTGTTACCCCACTTTTGGTGGTAGTGGAGTTTTGGCTACTGAGCTAGGTAAAGCCCTAGCAGATGAGGGACATCAAGTACATTTTATTACTTATCAGCAACCAGTTAGATTAAACGTTTTTAATACCAATATTTTTTACCATGAAGTAAGGGTTCCAACTTATCCTCTTTTCGATTTTCCACCTTATGAAGTGGCATTAGCTAGTACAATGGTTGATGTAATTATTAATCATGATTTAGATTTGTTGCATGTGCATTATGCCATTCCTCATGCATCAGCCGCTTATATGGCAAAGCAAATTGTGAAACAAAAAAATGGTAGAAATATACCTGTAATTACTACACTCCATGGAACAGATATTACTCTGGTAGGAAAAGACAAAACTTATGAACCTGTGGTAACTTTTTCTATTAATCAAAGTGATGCAATAACCGCGGTTTCTAAAAATTTACGAGATGAAACTTATAAGTTTTTTGCAATTGAAAAAGAAATAGAAGTGATTTATAATTTTGTTGATGTTGCACGATTCAACAAAAAACCAATTGACCCTTTTAGAAAAGTAATTGCCCCAAATGGAGAAAAAATATTAATGCATGCATCTAATTTTAGAAAAGTAAAAAGAGTAACTGATGTGATAGAAATTTTTGCAGCAGTGCAAAAAACGGTGCCTTCTAAGTTATTAATGGTGGGTGATGGCCCCGAAAGGCCCGCATGCGAAGAATTAGCAAGAGAATTAGGTGTAGATGAAAACATTCGTTTTTTAGGAAAACAAGAACAGATGGAAGACATACTCGCCGTAAGCGATGTTTTTCTATTACCTTCTGAATACGAGAGTTTTGGACTAGCTGCATTAGAAGCGATGGCAGCAAGATCTGTTGTAATTAGCACCAACGCAGGTGG
>JAYTXG010000062.1:0-3417 GCA_043743375.1 Sphingobacteriia bacterium | reverse complement strand
GCTATTGAGCTTGAGTTAAGTGATATTGAAGGGCTAGAAGACCCATCTGTACTAGATTATATTAAGAAAAAATTTGAAAAAGACTAAGCGTTAGCAAGTACTTTTCTTTCTCCAATTTGCTGCCTCCACATTGCGTAATACAATCCTTTATCGGCTAATAGCTCGTGGTGACTACCAGTTTCAACTACCTGCCCTTTTTCTAAAACATATATTCTATCGGCATGCATAATAGTACTTAAGCGATGTGCAATCATTACAGTAATCTGTTTCTTCTCAGCAGAAATATTTCTGATGGTATTGGTAATTTCTTCTTCAGTAATAGAATCTAATGAGGAAGTAGCTTCATCAAATATGAGTAATTGAGGATGCCGAATTAATGCCCTCGCAATTGATAAACGTTGCTTTTCTCCACCACTTAATTTTAAGCCACCTTCACCTATCATTGAATCGATACCATTATCGGCTTTTACCAACAAATTATCACAGCTTGCTTTGTGCAGTGCCTCTTTTACATCAGCAGTAGTTGCATTTGGCTTCACAAATAGTAAATTCTCACGAATTGTTCCTGCAAATAATTGCGTGTCTTGTGTTACAAATCCAATCTGATTTCTCAGTTCATCAAAATTAATTTCATGCCCATCAACTCCATTGTATAAAATATTGCCTACTTGAGGTTGATACAATCCCACTAGTAATTTTACCAATGTACTTTTGCCTGCACCTGAAGGTCCAACAAAAGCAATCGTTTCACCTTTCTTAGCATCAAATGAAATGCCATCCAACGCATTGTATTTCGATGTTTGGTGTTTAAAAGTAATGTGCTCAAATGCCAATGAATTAATATTACCAATATGTTGCGGATTAATTGGCTTTGGTTCAGAAGGCTTCATCATTAGATTATGAAAATTATTGAGCGATGCCTCTGCTTCTCTATAGTAAAGAATGATATTGCCAATTTCTTGTAATGGACCGAAAATAAAGAATGAATAAAAGGTAAGGGTCATTACCTCACCCGCTGTTAATTTACCATTGAACACTAACCATAATAGGGTGAACATAATAACCTGCCTGAGTAAATTCACAAACGTTCCTTGCACAAAACTAAGCGAACGAATACTTTTTACTTTTCTTAATTCTAATCCCAATATTTTATAGGTATTTTGATTGAGGCGGTTAATTTCTTGTTCCGTTAACCCCAAACTTTTTACTAGTTCAATATTTCTCAAACTTTCAGTTGTTGTTCCTGCAAGAGAAGTAGTTTCTTTTACAATTACTTTTTGAATGGTTTTAATTTTTTTACTCAAGAAGTTGGTGAGAACTGATAAAAAAATAATTCCTGATGCATAAATGGGCATAATAGACCAATGAAGCCTGAACGAATAAACAGAGATAAATATAATACCAACTAAAATGCTAAAGAGCACATTAATAAAAGCGATGATAAATTTTTCTGTATCGGTTCTAACTTTCGATAAGATAGAAAGTGTTTCGCCACTTCGTTGGTCTTCAAATTCCTGATAGGGCATTTGCATAGAATGCTTTAACCCATCGGTAAAAATTTTTGCACCAAATTTTTGTACAACCACATTACTGAAATAGTCTTGAAAAGCTTTTGCAATTCTAGATACCATTGCAACACTTACTAGTATTCCTAAGAATCCTAAAACACCCCATATAAATTCAGATTCTGTTCTTTCACCCGTAACAATGAATTGTTTTTTTTCACTAAAATAACCAGTATTTAGAGGATGCATACCATATTTATCGAGCAGCTTCCCAAAAAAAAAGGGGTCTAACATAGAAAAAGACTGGTTAGTGGCGGCTAATAATAAAGCTAATCCAATTAGCCATTTATAAGGTTTTAAATATTGCAGCAGTAGTTTCATTCAATTTTTTTATGGAGCAAAGCTAATAAAAGTCAATTTTCGTGCTATTTTTTATTTACTGACATAGTTGCTCATTTTTGTGCTTTTCCACGACTGTTAATAATATGCTTATATGGGTTTGATGTTTATTGAATAATTACTTAGTAAATTACAAAAACCTTATTTATATGCGATGGAGAAAATTTAATGGCGAAAACATCATCTTACCAATTAAAGATGCAGTGGAAGAAGCCATCAAAAAGGAAACAGCAGCAGGCACAAAATTGAAAGTATGTATTGGTACCGACAGTCAGGTTAAAGGCGCCGATACTGAATTTGCAACCGTTATTGTTTTCTTGCGCGAACACAATGGGGGATTCATGTACATCCACAATGAAAAAACGAAAACAAAATACCATATCAAAGAAAGGATGTTGGTAGAAGTAGCTAAAAGCATTGAAATTGCTTATGAATTATGCAATTTATTTATAGATTATAAAGTAGAAATGGAAGTACATGCCGACATTAATACCAATCCTCAGTTTAAAAGTAATGATGCATTACGTGAGGCAATGGGTTACATTTTAGGAATGGGCTTTGCATTCAAGGCTAAACCAGAAGCCTTTGCTAGTAGCTGTTGTGCAGATAAAGCGGTGAATTAGTAATATTATTTAATTGGATTAGCTCCCTCTAATAATATCCGTAATGATGTTGCGAGTAGTTGGTTTTTTGACGACTCAAAGATTTCTATTTTATCTTTCGGCATGCGCAAATTGTATTTTTTTCCTTCTGCTAATATCTTGTCAAATGCAGGGTTCCATTTATTAAATTGATTGACATTAATCATAAGTTTATTTGCAACAATTATTGAGTTATACCTGCCACTGATTTCTATTGTACTAGTGTTTGCTTCTTCTTCAATTGTTAGTTTGTTAAATGTAATTTGGGTATTTTCCTTTTGCGTTTTAACTTCATCTGCAGTCATGGTAGTAAACCCACCCCCACCTTCCATAACATAATGGGTACCTATAAATTTTTTTACATGGTTGCGTGTTTCTTCTGGTAAAAAATATTGTAAGTCCCAAAAACTACGACTATTCGCTTTCCTAATACATTGCCTTACCCTTCCTGCTCCGCCATTGTATGCTGCAACTACTAATAACCAGTCATTAAATTCTGCATATAGTTCTTTCATTAATTTAGCTGCTACCACGGTACTTTTATAGTAATCCATTCTCTCATCTTTTGGTTGCAATCTCAGTCCAAAACGGGTAGCTTCATAAGGCATAATTTGCCATGGCCCAACAGCGCCAGCCCATGAAACTAGTGCCGAACTTAAGTGACTTTCAATTACACTTAAATATTTCATTTCTTTAGGAATGCCATACTGTACAAGCACTTGATCATATAAATCGAAATAAGGTTTACCCCAACCTTTCATTTTTTGCAATTCTTTTCCTTGTTTGCGAATATATTCTTGCACAAAAGAAACAGCTCGAGGATTTAATTGAGTTTCATAAGGCTTGTTCGCATCAAATTTGCTTTTAAATAA
>JAYTXG010000061.1:0-9828 GCA_043743375.1 Sphingobacteriia bacterium | reverse complement strand
CTTTATCGTGTGCATTGCATGATACCATAGAGGAAATAACTACCATCAAAGCAATAATTGGAATTATTTTAACTTTATATTTATGATTCATCAACACAACATTTTATAACGATTGGAAACAAAAATTGTTACAAAGTACTTAAATTATTTTCGCCCAATCCATTCTAAGTATGAAATCAATGCCACTAGGGCAAACAAAACTGCTACTATTACGGCATTTCTGGCTTTTTCACTTAGGTGAAAACTAGTTTTAATTCTTTCCATGCCAGTATGGGTTTGGCGTAAAAAAATGGTTTGATAAAAGCAAATCGTTATTTTCGAACTTTGTAGCAACAAGTTATTACTATTTTTTTACTTCTGCAATACCATTCTTTAATTTTTTATATGCAATTTGCCATCGTTGATATTGAAACTACTGGAGGATTCCCTTCACAGCATGGCATTACTGAAATTGCAATTGTGTACCATAATGGCAAAGAAATTGAAGGCAAATATGAAACTTTAGTAAATCCTAACCAACCCATCCCACCTTTTATTGTAGGAATGACGGGCATTACCAACGCTATGGCAGCCTCTGCACCTCAATTTAATGAAGTAGCAGAAAAAATACATAACCTTTTAAAAGATAGAATTTTTGTTGCTCATAATGTAAATTTCGATTTCTCTTTTATAAAGCATCATTTGCAACTTGCCGGATTCGATTTAAATGTCCCCAAATTATGCACCATCCGGCTTAGTAGGAAAGTATTCCCCAGTTTTAAAAAACATGGGTTAGCACATTTAACCCGAGAGTTGGGCATTAAAATAGAAAATCGACACCGTGCAGGCGGGGATGCCTATGCAACAGCACAAGTATTAGACCTCGTATTGCAAAATAATGGGTTAAGGGTAATCAAAGAAATGCTAGAAAAGGAAAATAAAGACTACTTATTACCTCCAAATTTGGCTAAACATTTTGTTGCTCGCTTGCCATTAACTTCTGGTATTTATTATTTTCATAACAAAGCAGGGAAAGTAATTTATGTTGGTAAAGCAAAAAGTATTAAAAAACGAGTGGTAAGTCACTTTACTGGACTCGACATTAGCAAAAAGCGACAAGATTTTTTACGGGAAATATATGAAATAACTCATGTTGACTGCCCAACAGAATTCATTGCTTCATTACTTGAAAGTATCGAAATTAAACGCTTGTGGCCCATTTACAATAAAAGCCAGAAAAGGTATGAGCAACTTTGGGGCATTTACGTATTTGAAGATAATAAAGGATATCTGAGATTGGCCATCGACAAAAAACATAAGCATACACAACCAATAATTTCCTTTCCACTATTGGTAGATGCGCATAGAGAATTATGGAAACTGGTTCGCACACATGAGCTGCATCCAACTCTCTGTTTTTTAGACAAAACAATTCCAGTAGAACTGCCCGAAGTTCATCAATATAATATTGCTGTAAAAAATGCATTAGCCGCTATTACGTCTGTAAAGAAAAGTTATATTATCAGAGAAAAAGAACACGCTATAGTAGTAGAGAAAGGCATTTTTGTAGGGATGGGTGCTATGTTATCTTTACAAGTATCTACTGAATTAAATAATGATGACCTCGAAAAAATAAAATCAGTTATTACTCCTTACGCAGAAAATGAAGTACTTAAATCAATGTTAAGAAAACATATTGAAAAACATCCGAACAGTGTTATTACAATTAGCAATTAATAATTTTAATTTCTTAAATATTCATTCCCTACTTTCACTGCCCTAAAACCAATAAAGATAATATGTCGTTTGCCCCATTGATTGCTGCTAAGCTAGGAATTCGCGCCACACAAGTTGAAACAGTTTTGAGTCTATTTTTAGAAGGAGCCACCATTCCATTTATAGCTCGTTATAGAAAAGACAGTACAGGAAACTTAGATGAAGTTCAAATACAACAAATTCAAGATGAGCAGAAAATTATTCTTGCATTTACCGAAAGAAAAACCTTTGTTGAAAAAACAATTACAGAGCAAGGTAAAATGACGGATGCACTGCAGGCTATATTAGATGCTGCAACAACACTGTTAGCATTAGAAGATATTTATCTTCCTTACAAAGTTAAACGCAAAACAAAAGCAGTAGTTGCACGTGAAAATGGATTAGAACCTCTAGCACTTTTTTTATTGGAACAATGCAATATTTCTCCTGAGCAAGAAGCAACTAAATACTTCAATGAAAAAATTATTTCAACAGATGATGCTTTACAAGGTGCTAGAGATATCATAGCAGAATTAGTAAATGAAAATGTTGCAGTTCGTGCTAAACTCCGTAAGTTTTTTGAAGATACTGCAACATTGCAAAGTAAAGTGTTGAACGATAAAGAAGTAGAAGCTATTAAATACAAAGACTACTACGATTTTTCTGAACCCATTCATAAAATTCCGTCTCACAGAATTCTTGCAATTCTTCGCGGTTTTTTAGGAGGATTTTTGCGAATGAGTATATCTCCCGTTGAAGAAGCTGCTTTATATGATATTGAACAGCAGTACATAAAAGGGATGAGTTCCTCTAGCGATCATATTAAAAAAGCCATTAAAGACGCTTATCGTAGAATGTTGCAACCAAGTTTAGAAACTGAATGCCGTACATCACTTAAACAAAAAGCAGATGAAGACGCTATAAATGTATTTGCAGAAAATTTGCGTCAGTTATTATTGAGTTCGCCATTGGGAAGTAAAAGAATTTTAGCTATTGATCCAGGATACAGAACAGGTTGTAAAGTTGTTTGTCTTGATGAAAATGGTGAGTTACTGAAAACCGATTTAATATTTGTTCATGAAGCCAATCGTTTACATGATAGTGAATACAAAATAAAAGAATTGCTTAAGCAATACAATATTCAGGTATTTGCAATTGGTGATGGAACGGCTGGTAGAGAAACAGAACAGTTCATTAAAAAAATGAATTTAGGGCTACCTATTTTTTTAGTAAATGAAGACGGAGCATCAGTTTATTCTGCTTCTGAAATTGCACGTGAAGAATTTCCTGATTTTGATATCACTGTTCGTGGATCTGTAAGCATCGGCCGACGATTAATGGATCCTTTGGCAGAGCTTGTAAAAATTGATCCAAAAAGTATAGGTGTTGGTCAATACCAGCACGATGTAAATCAATTCCGACTAAAAGAAAAATTAGATCAAACTGTTGTTAGTTGTGTTAATACTGTTGGAGTTAATTTAAATACCGCCAGTAAAAAATTATTAAGTTATGTAAGTGGTATTAATGAAACTGTTGCAGAAAATATCATCAACCATAGAAAAAAAATTCAAAAATTTAATAGTAGAACTGAGCTTTTAAAAGTGCCTCGGTTAGGTGCAAAAGCTTATGAGCAATGTGCAGGATTTTTACGCATACCCGATGCAATAAATCCTTTAGATGCTAGCTCAGTGCACCCTGAAGCTTATCGTATTGTAGAAAAAATGGCGACCGATTTAAAAGTTAAATTGAGTGAGTTAATATGTAATGAGCAATTGCTAAAATCCATCAACACAAAAAACTATGCAACCGAAAACATTGGTGTGTTGGCATTGAATGATATTATTAATGAATTGCAAAAACCCGGACTAGATCCTAGAAGCGAATTAGAACAGTTTGAATTTGCCAATATTTTTTCTATTGAAGAAGTTAAAGTGGGGTTGGTTTTACCTGGGCAGGTTACCAACCTTACCCGATTTGGCGCTTTTATTGATATTGGTGTAAAACAAGATGGTTTAGTACATGTAAGTGAAATTGCCAATAAATACATTAGCGACCCAAGTGAAGTATTAAAACTTGGTCAGAAAGTTCAAGTTAAAGTGATGGAAGTAGATGCTGTTCGAAAACGGATTGCTTTATCAATTAAACAAGCGGTATTGGATGGTGGTAATCAAGCTCCTAGAACAAATAATTATGCTGGGAAGCCATCCCTCCATAAGTCGGATACTTTAAAAACGTCTCAGCAATCCGACTTGAGTGAAATGAATGTTTCCGATGCTTTGCTTGCTCTAAAGAAAAAATTTGGGAAATAGACGTACCTTCAAATAATATCCATAAAAAAAATTTAATAATGAAAAGTGTTTTAGTTTTAATAACCTTGTTTTCTGTACAAATTTCTGTAGCGCAGAATAAAGCATTTCCTGTAATTAAAAATTTTGGTGCTGCAATAGAAATTCCTTTTGCTACTTTTACGATTGACCCTAAAGTTGATTATAAAATATTAATTGATGTTGTAACTGTTGCAGAAAAACCAGAAATAATTAATGAGAATATTGAGAATATTGCTAGAATCATTAATCTGCATACTTTAGGAGGAGTAAGTGCAAAAAAATTACATGTGGTAGCAGTATTTCATGGAGGTGCTGTAATGAATATCTTAAACAATGCTGAATACCGTAAAAGGTTTGGTGTTGATAATCCGAATATGGCATTGTTTACTGCTTTAAAAGAAGCCGGAATACCTATGTATGTATGCGGACAAACACTATTCAAACGAAATGTAGATATATCTTCAGTTGTACCTGAAATTTTACCAGCTTTATCTGCAATTACTACTATTACTACTTATAGTGCTAAAGGATATACAGTACTTAAGTTTTAATAAAAAACAAAATAATTAATTTGAAAAATAATTCTGAAATACTTCTAAAACTGCAAATCGATAGATTAAATGAGATGCAGTTAAGTACTCAAGCGGCAATTCTTAATCATAAAGATACTTTGCTACTTTCATCTACTGGCACTGGAAAAACATTGGCTTTTTTATTGCCAGTATTAGCGCAGTTGAATCCAAAAAGTAAACAAATTCAAACGTTGATATTAACTCCTTCTAGGGAATTAGCCATTCAGATTGAACAAGTATGGAAAAAAATGGGGACTGGATATAAAATTGTTTGTTCTTATGGTGGTCATGATATGCCAACTGAAATACAAACTTTAGTAGAACCACCAGCTTTATTGGTAGGAACACCTGGTAGAATTGCGGATCATTTAAAAAGGAGAAGTTTTGATCAACATTACATACGAACCTTAGTTTTTGATGAATTTGATAAATCTCTTGCTCTCGGGTTTGAAGAAGACATGGAATATATTGTAAAGAAACTCAAACAATCTGTTCAAAAAATATTTGTTTCGGCAACTGCTTCCATCGAAATACCTGAATTTGTAAAACCTGCAGAACTAGAAATATTGAATTTTTTAGCAGAACAAGATGCTACTGCTGGCATCAGTCTATTTAAAGTTATTTCTGAAGAAAAAGATAAGTTAAATACATTAGTGAAATTATTGTGCAATTTGGGCAATAAACAAGTACTCATTTTCTGCAATCATCGCGAAGCAGTAGAAAGAACAGGAGAGTTGTTAAATGAGGCTGGAATACCTAATACTATTTTTCATGGTGGCATGGAACAAATGCAACGGGAGCAAGCTTTAATAAAATTCAGGAATGGCACTGCAATGTATTTAGTTGCCACTGATTTAGCAGCGAGAGGATTAGATATACCAGATATTGGGTATATAATACATTACCATTTACCTTCTAATTTAGCTGAGTTTACACACAGAAATGGCCGTACTGCTAGGATGAATGCAAAGGGAGAAGTATATCTTATAATGCACAGTGAAGAGCCTCTGCCAAAATATGTAGATCACGAACCAATTATTTTTCAGTTAAAAGATGCTTTCCTACCTGCAAAGTCTTTGTGGTCAACAGTTTATATAAATGGCGGCAAAAAAGATAAACTTAATAAAGTAGATATTGTAGGTTTATTTATGCAAAAAGGTAAACTTACTAAAGAGGAGTTGGGATTGATTGTTGTAAAGGACCATAATTCCTTTGTTGCTGTTGCAAAAAATAGGTTAAATGAGCTTTTAAAAGCGGTAAAACAAGAAAAAATTAAAGGAAAAATGTTTCTCATTATGGAAGCAAAATGATAATTTACAACTTGAAAGAACAAATATGAATTTTAAGTACATCTTTATTCAGCTTGTCTGCATATTGTGTATTGCTGGTGAAAACAAAGCTCAACCCCCCCAACTGAGCAATATTGAAAAAGTAAGGTCCGTAAACACCCAAATTCAGCGATACCTAAAACAGTATAAACAGGCGCTTAACAACGCAATGGATAAGAATGATTATGCTGCATCATTAATCAGCTTAAATCACATTCTTTTATATGAACCTAATAATGGTCAAGCGCTCTATTTAAGAGCTCGAGCATTTGAAAATGTGGGATTATACGAAAGATCAATTGTAGATTTTGACAATGCACAACGGGTTGGATATCAAGATCCTCAATTGTATTATTTTTTGGCAAAACTAGAAATGAAAGCGGGTTTAGGAGAAGAATCTTTTCAGTCGTTTAATAGTTTTTTTCGTGATCAATCTTCTCAGTTTGCAAAAAAAGAATTGCGTTATGAAAGTGGTATTGCCGCAAAAATGGCTAAAGAATATACAGCATGTGTAGAAGATTTATCCTTCGTTATTAATGAGGGAAGAGATGAAGCTGATGCCTATTTTAATAGAGCCATTTGCTTTTCTGAATTAAATATTTTAAAAGAAGCTAAGCTCGACTTTAAAGAAGCTATTCGGTTGAAGCCTCAATTAAAAAATCATTGGTATTACATTACCTATGATAGAATTTATAAAAACAATTGTAAACAAACAGAAAAACAATTTTTAACCATCATTAATAAAGAGATGGGGAAGAAAGAATATTTTGATGCTTTCATAGATGCTCAATTAGGATTAAAATGTTACCCCGATAGTAAAGCAATAATGATAAAGCAATTGGAGGCAATGCTTACTCAATTTGACTTATACTATGATGAAGTAATTGTTTTTTATCAAAATTATATTAAAAAATATGGACTAGATGTTGAAATGCAACAAAAGATGGATCAACTCTTACTACCCAAAAAGCAAATTTCTGTTTCCGATCATTCTTATGATAAAAATTACCTTAACGAAACAGTAATGCCCGTGCGCAATCAAAAAGTTGCAGCATATATTAAACTAAGTGAAGAAAAATTATTGCAGAAAAAAGACTTTTTTTTGGTAGTAGAATATTGTAATAACGCTTTACGAATTGACCCTAAAAATGCTGATGCTTATTTACTTAGAGCTAAAGCTTTTTTGCAAATGAATAAACCGTTAGAAAATGCGATTGCATGGAGAGATGCTAATTCAGCCATTTTTTACAAGCCAGATTTATCTACTGCATATACCATTAGAGGATCAATATACATGCAAGAAGATAATAATGAGTTAGCATTAGCAGATTTAAACAAAGCAATTGAGTTTAAAAAAGATAATTACGAAGCAAAAGTAGTGATGGTAAAATTGTATGATAAAATGGGTAATAAAGATCAAGCAGACCTACTATACAGTCTCATCGTTAAAGAAGCTCCTAATCTCGAAGAGCTTAAAACATTGTCTAAAAGGAATGAGCCACTTAATTAATTGCTCCCATTAATTAATTTCTTGCACTTTGAGTAGTTTAATTTTTGTATTTTCATTATCTAAATAATTTCTATGAGAATTGTTCCTTTCCTGATTTCTTTGATCCTCACCATTGGATTGGTTATAATATTAAATACTCAATTACCTGTAGGGGCTAGTAAAACTCCTCGGTTGGGTTATTTTCTTTCTCCACAGCAAGGATTTTGGCAAAATGCAGAACCGATTAATGCCAACTATAATGATGATATTAAATTGATAGGGTTAGAAAATAAAGTGGAAGTATATATTGATGATCGATTAGTACCTCATATTTATGCTGAAAAAGAAAACGACGCATATTATGTTCAAGGATTTTTGCATGCAAAATTCAGGTTATGGCAAATGGAATTTCAAACACATGTTGCGGCAGGCCGATTAAGTGAAATTGTAGGTAAAGAAAGAATTAAAACTGATCAGTTTTTTAGAAGATTAGGAATGGTTTACGGTGCAGAACGCACGCAAGAATATGTAGAAAATAATAACCCCGAAATGCAATCTGCTATTGATGCTTACGCAAAAGGAGTTAACTCCTATATTAGTTCATTAAAACCTGAACAAATTCCTTTTGAATATAAGCTGCTTGATTATAAGCCTGAAAAATGGACAGCTAAAAAAACATATTTGTTTCAAATGTTTATGTCTTATGATTTAACTGGTAGGGGATCCTCTACTGATTTACAAATGACAAATGCAAAAAATTATTTTGGCTATAAAGATTTTAATCAACTATTTACCAATGCTAAAGATTCATTAGACCCAATTATTCCAAGAGGCACTGTTTTTACTAAGCCATCTATTATTCCTAAAATGCCTAATGATGTTGATACAGCCTACTTAAATAATATTGGTGGCATTAGCACAGCTGTTGCCCCGTTTATTCCGAATAAAAATAATGGAAGTAATAACTGGGCAGTTGCTGGTTCTAAAACCAATAGCGGTAGGCCTATATTATGCAACGATCCTCACCTAGGATTGAATTTACCATCGCTTTGGTATGAATTGCAAATTACTACACCCACTCATAGCACTTATGGTGCAAGCTTTCCTGGGTCTCCCGCTGTAATCATAGGATTTAATGATAGTATCGCATGGGGTGTTACCAATGCTGGGAGAGATGTATTGGATTATTATGATATGAAGTTTAAAGACTCAAGTAAGCAAGAATACTGGTACAATGGAGAATGGAAAAAAGCAACAACAAGAGATGAAGTAATTAAAGTACGTGATTCGGCCAACCAAATAGAGCATATTGCAATGACAGTTTATGGTCCGGTTATGTATGATAATACCTACAAAAACAATAGTACTGAAGGAAAATATTTAGCACTTAGATGGACTGCTCATGACCCTTCTAGCGGGTTATTACCTTTTTATTTATTAAATAGAGCACACAACTATGCTGATTATTTAGCTGCAATATCTCATTGGACTAATACTGGTCAGAATTTTGTTTTTGCCTCAAAAAATGGCGACATCGCTATTAAACAGCAAGCATCTTTTGTTGCTAGATGGAAACGCCAAGGAGATTTTATCATGCCAGGAACTGATTCTACTTATGCATGGCAAGGAATGATTCCAACAGCAGAAAACCCGATGATTAAAAACCCTGTAAGAGGTTTTGTAAGTAGTGCCAATCAAGAATCTACGGATAGCACTTACCCTTATTATTTAGGAGCTGGAAATAGTTTTCCTATTTACAGAGGAATCAATATTAATAGGAATTTAGCAGCAATGAATAATATATCTCCAGAGGACATGCAAAAATTGCAGATGAATAATTACAATGTATTTGCGGAAATGGCTCGTCCTGTTCTTATGAAATACATCAACCAAAAAACATTAAATGAAGAAGCAAAAAAATATGTTGATATACTAAAAAATTGGAACTTAACAAGTGATATTGATGAAAAGGGGCCAACAGTATTTAACATCATTTGGGATAGTGTTGAAGCCGCAATTTATAAAGATGAATTTGCTAAATCAACTTCAAATTTAGGTTGGCCAGATAATAATGTTTTATTAGAAGCACTTTTGAGAGATAGTGCTTACTCCTATGCCGATAATATTAATACAACTAATAAAAAAGAATCTGTTGCAGATGCTATAGATGAAGGGTTAAAAACAGCTATAAAAAAGCTAGTTGCGTTAGATAAAGAAGAAAAATTAAATTGGGGAAAGTTCAAGGATACTAGGGTATTACATTTGCTTAAAATTCCTGCTTTAAGCAGGATGCATTTACCAATTGGTGGAGGGCGTCATATAATAAATGCTACTACTGAAAATCATGGTCCGAGTTGGAGAATGATTGTACATTTAAC
>JAYTXG010000060.1:0-1913 GCA_043743375.1 Sphingobacteriia bacterium | reverse complement strand
TAAAGAGATTTTTTTATTTCTTAAAAAGAAGATTACCATATATACTATTAAATATCCTACAGCTGGATAGGTCTTCATTTTAAAATCTCTACTTCTACTAGTCATATGCCATGTAAGTAAAAAGCCCATTCTTTCACCACCTTTTTTAGTAAATAGGGTAGCTAATTTTTCAGCTAAAGAAGGTTTTTTAACTACTTTAGAATTATTATCAATTATTTTTTCTGAAGATTGTTCGCTACCCGATATCATTGCTAGCTTCTGATTAAAAGAAGGTGCAAAGTATTTTATAATTAACCATACCGAAAAAACCGGTAGCACAAAGCTTAATAATGCAACTGTTATTTCATAAAAAGTTCCGCCAGTATAAAGCACTTTCCATGCTATACCAAACCAATAGGAGGGTGCAAGTATCCACCAACTATATTCCGAAATACTGTATTTTTCGAGTACAGTAGTATCCATCAACCTGGGAACAATTTGGTAACCGCCATAAATTACTATTGCAAAAATTATTTGAAAATAACTAATAATCGATTTAAACTTTTCTGGAGTTGTTATTCTAAGTATAATAATATATAGCGCGTTAATTAAGAAAATGGTAAAAAAAGTTGCAAAAGGAATGATTAATATGAAAATCGCAACACCAATCATACCTTTTTGAATTCCAGTAACAATCAATCCAGGTAAGGTTAATGGTACAATTAACTTTGTAATATGTATAATAATATGCAAAAGCCTCGATAGTAAAAATGTTTTATCATTAACTGGTTTAGGAAGAATTATATAGTTGTCGCGCACATCAATTAATACTGATGTAAAATCACTTATTAATGTAGAAGCTAAAATAAAAATGAAGAAAGTAAAATATAAAGTAAACTGTGTGATTGGGTATTTAGTAATAAAAAAGGGGATAATGAAAAATGTTCCTAATAATGCCATCATTAGCATGGTTCCAATTGTTGCCCATTTGATGGGTTTCTTTTGTTGTTGCTTTTTTGTTTGATGTATAGAGTTTGGTCTTCGATCATCCATGGTTAACTTTGCTAATAGTATAGCTCGCAGATGATTGGTGTTTACGCCAAGTCGTTTATAAAGAGCAGAAGGTAATAAAACCATTGCTAGAAAAAATCGGTTGATCATGGTTCAATATTATTAATCGAATGCATTCATTAAATCATTGGCCGCTTCGCCGGCAATGCCTGCAGAAGTAAGGTGTGCAAATATTTTTTCGAGACTTTCATTCCCTTGCTGCTGCTGCAATTCAGTAAAACTTCCGTCTGCAACAACACGCCCTTCATTTATCAATATAATTCTATCGCTCACTTTTTCAACAATATCCATCATGTGACTGCAATAGAAAATAGTTTTCCCGTCTTTGGCTAATTTATTCATTAAGTCTTTAACTATAATCACACTATTAGCATCTAATCCGCTTAAAGGCTCATCTAAAATAATAATATCAGGATTGTGTAGCAGCCCAGAGGTGATCAATACTTTTTGTTTCATTCCTTTGCTAAAAGTATCCATCCGTTGGTTCATATTAGACGATAATCCAAATGCAGTTAACATCTTTCTAATTCTTTCATCGGCAATATCTTTTGGGAGATCATATAATTCAGCCATCAATCCCAAAAACTCTACAGGGGTTAGTACATCATATAATTCAGCTAACTCAGGTACATAGCCAATTTTACGTTTTACCGCTAAAGGATCTTCTTTTAAATTAATTCCCGCAACAGTAACCGTTCCTTCATAATCGGAGATTAGTCCACATAATATTTTTACAGTGGTACTTTTACCCGCTCCATTTGGACCGATATAGCCGATTATTTGTCCGGCATTAATAGAAAGATTGATACCTTTTAGAACGGCTTTTTCTCCATAGCTTTTAATAACATTGGTTAATTGTATAA
>JAYTXG010000059.1:0-1794 GCA_043743375.1 Sphingobacteriia bacterium | reverse complement strand
TCATACATCCCAATAAATTCTCCTGTACCAGTTTTAAATAAATCATCTTCTGCTTTAGTTTCCTGATTATGAATTGTTACAGTATTGCCATCAAAATGCCGCATCAGCATTTCCCATAATTCATTAGAAACAGAATAAGGTGCATGAGGAGATAGTGATGAGCTTGAGTTTGGAATCTGAGACTTGTATTCCTGAAAAATGTTAATCAATCGTTGATATCTAGGTAGGGCTATTTCTGGTTTCCAACCACTTACTTCCATAAAATTATAATAGGCTAATCTGTTTAATTTCTTTTGGCCAATAGTTAAAGTATTATTGCAGATATCGCCAACAGCAACAATTCCATTGGCTATCATTTCATCTTCTGCTTTTGCAATAGAAACAATTATTTCATCTTCTGGAAAGTGCCGCTCATTTACAATTTTTAAAATAAAATTAGGCAAGCCAGTATGTTCAGGAATTAATCCTTTCATGTGGCTCAACTCTAAATGACAATGTGCATTTACAAAACCTGGAGAAATTATACCTTGGTAATGTTGAACATCATCACCTGCATTTTCAATAGCTATAATATCTAGAACAACGCCTTTGTTGTCTGTAATTAAAACAGACTGATCGGAACGTAATTCAGACCCAGTAAAAATCTGGTCGGCAGAAAATTTTAAGTAGCTCAAATTATTGTAGTTCGTATTCTTTAATGAGTGCTTCGGTTGGAATATGCAGCAACTTACTAAACTTCCTTATCATCGTTAAAGATAAGGCTTGCTTGTAATTCAGCACTTTACTAACGGTGGCTTTATCTCCGTATTCTCTAGCTAAGTCTGCAGCCTTGTATCCAAAATCTTCCATCCGTATTTTAATGAACTCTATGGGATCCGGATCTTCCAAAGTCCATTTTCTTCTGCCATATTCGTCAAGCAGATGAACAAGCAGCATTTTTTCTTTATAATCTAGATCTCCTCTCTTAATATACTTTATTTCTTCGAATCTAATATATGCTTCATTATATTCTTCTTCGGTTTCAAATATGTACCATGCTTTTTTCATATTTAAAAATTAAATTGTTTTTGCATCTATTTTGTCGTATTCTGAATGAGTTCCAATAAAACGAACTTCAAGAAAATTATTTTCAAAATCTATTTCTGCTATTAATCGATAAACGTTATGTTTTATTTCGAATCTCGCTCTACTTTTCGATAATATTTTGGCTGTTGGAAAACTTATTAAAACATCCTTATTCCTATTCCAACTACAATTCGTTACTATTTTTTTCCATGTTGATAAACTTTTTCTTGCATTAGCGTGCTTCAGGTAAAACTTTTCAATTTTGTTAAGATTAACAATCCTCATGTAAAATTCTTTCTTCCATAAAGAAAGTTAGAATGTTAAAAACGACCTACACGGTAACTACCTGATTTTCAAAGATAAAAAACGGTTGGTAAATTGCCAACTTTTTATTGAAAAAAGCAAATAACTGTTCTTTTTTAATGATAATTTTTCAAACCAATCAAAATAATTATTGAAAATCAATTAGTTATGAATGGTGCTCTAAAAATAGTTGTCAATATTTTTGGAAAATCCATTGCATGGACGCACCTTTGCCTTCCCAAAAAATGGGAACATTCTTACTGGTGGGATAGCGCCAGTTTCATTAAAACAGCACATTATGAGTAAACTTCATTTCACCACCAAGCATGCTAACGAGGCTACCGTTCAACACAACTGGTATGTTGTTGATGGTGCTAATCAAACCGTCGGACGTATTGCATCTAAGATTGCCGCTGTACTTCGCGG
>JAYTXG010000058.1:0-7395 GCA_043743375.1 Sphingobacteriia bacterium | reverse complement strand
TATATAGGTCACGAATTTTGTAAGAAATTGTTTTTTATTGATCGTAACGAACAACAAAGCTTGATTAGAATTTATAGCAGCCTGACTTTTATTTATACTTTCTTTAAAAGAAATTACTTGTGGTTTAGTATTAATTATATCTGTAAAATAAAGACCTGATCCTTTTTTTAAAAACGGTAGGCACAAATAAATAATCATCAATACACCAATCAACCAAATGATCAATAAATATACTTTATACATTTTTTGTTGGTATAAACTAGTTTCCTCCATGCGTTTTTTTGGCTATTTCAATTTTTATAATATTTATTTCATTTAATACCTCTACAACTGATTCATTAATGGTATTTATTTGCAATTGAATAGTGTTCCAGTCTGGCTCAATGTGTTTGTATTTTTCTATAATTAACAATGGGTTAATTATAGGAGAGCCAGGTTTTAATGTTGTTACTGTGGTTTTGAGATTATGTGATGTTGTATAAACTTGCTCCATATTTTTATTTGCTAATGCCTTATTTAATTGATCTATTTCTTTTGGGAAATGAGTACTAAATTGACTTAAAAATTCTAAAATTATTGCTGGCTCATCTCCAAATATTCTTTCAAGATTTTCTGGATCAACAAAAACTTGTTTTTCTTGATGGCTCATAATATTTAGTTTTGGTATATACATATTAAATAATTCTACTGCTTTGTCTTCATCAATTGGTTTTGTTAAATAATTGTTCATTCCAGAATCTTTGCATTTTTGTATTTCTGAAGGCATAATATGTGCCGTCATTGCAATGATTGGCACTGATGATTTTTTAGTTTCTCTAATCCATTTTGCCACACCATAACCATCAATAATTGGCATTTGAATATCTAATAGAATTAAATCATAGTCGTTATCGCTTATTAAATTGATGGTTTCTTTTCCATCTTTTGCTATTACAATATTGAATCCCCATTTTTTGAATAAATACTTTAAAAGTAGTTGATTCATCGTGTTGTCTTCTGCAACTAATACTTTTGCATTACTGTTAAACCTCTTGGCTGTGGTAGAGTTCGTTTTTCCAGACTCTACTTGTGTTGCAAGCATATTAATGCTGTATGGTATTGTGGCTATGAACTCTGAACCAACATTGATAGTACTTTCTACTTCTATTTTGCCATTCTGCAGCGTTATTAATTGTTTTACAATTGATAGACCTAAACCTGTGCCGCCATACTGTCTTGTAATTGCAGAATCAGCTTGTTCAAATCTTTCAAAAATTGTTTTTATTTTTTCTTTAGGAATTCCAATGCCAGTGTCTTTTACAGAAAATTGTATATATGCAGTTTCATTTTCTTTTTTAACCATCGATACTCGTAATGAAATATTTCCTCCTATGCTAGTAAATTTTATAGCATTCGAAACAAGGTTAGTAAGAATTTGCTTTAATCGATCATCATCTCCAGTTAAATTCAGCGGAATATTATCTTCTATCTTATAATAAAAATGGACTTTTTTTTCCGTGATTTGAATTTGAAATAGCATTTCAATAAAATGGCAAATCTCTATTAAATTAAATGGTGCTTTTGATATTAATAACTTACCAGCTTCTAATTTCGAAAAATCAAGTATGTCATTAATTATGTATAATAAATTTTCACTTGAACTTTTTATAAATCGGATATAATCACTTTGTTCACTATTTAGATTTGTTTTGTAGGCTAAATTGCTAAAGCCTATAATTGAGTTTAGAGGCGTTCTTATTTCATGACTCATATTAGCCAAAAATTGTTCCTTAATGGTACCTGCTATATCTGCTTTTTCTTTTGCTTTGCCTAGTTCAATGATTAACTTGTTGTTTTGTACTAAGTGCCTAATAATTAATGTTGCTGAAATTAACACGGTTAAAAGAGCAATTAATGTAAGAGCACGGCTAATTAATAATACCTGATTAGAGATAGTGGAGTTTTCTAAAATAGTAGATTGTAGCTCATTTTCAACTGCAATCTGAATATCAGATGATACAATATAAATACTATCAATTAATGCTTTATTAGAAACGTTGGTTAATTTTTCTTTTGCTTTAATTTGATCCTTACTATTTTTAAGAATATCTTCTGTAATAAATATTTTCTTTTGTATCAATTTATATAACTGATTAAAACTATTAGCCGCTTTTCCGTCTTGAGTAAGTTTATCAACCTCTTTTGCTAGAGTACTCAAATTATTAATAGTGTCGCTAATTGATTTAGTAAACGATAAATTTCCTGTAGTTACTTGCTTTCTTGTTTCGCTCTCTATATAATAGGTATCATTAATAATTTCCTGTAATGCGTTGTTAATTTGGAATGTTTTCACTGCTAACTCGTTTCCTTTCTGCATAGATTTAATACTCTTATCTGAACGAGACTGCACAAAAAATAATACGATCATTAATACTAGTGAAAGAAGTAGTATAAACGGTAGTGGTTTAATATTTATTTTTATCCTTTCCATTTCCTTATTTGTTGTAGTAAAGCTTTGAGGTCTTTTGGAACAGGAGTTTCTAATTCAAACTTTTGATTAGCTAAAGAAAATTTTAGTTTAAATGAATGTAAAGCTAAACGCGATAAAATTGGCTTCTCTTCATCGGCAGCTTTTGCCAATTTGAAATTTCTTTTTATTGATGAAAGTAAAATTGGTTTTGGATCGCCATATATTTCATCACAAACAATTGAATGGCCAATGTGTTGCAGGTGCACCCTAATCTGGTGAGTTCTACCTGTATGAATTTGAAATTGTACCCATGAAAATAACCGAAAGGATTCGAGTACCTCATAGTCGGTAATTGAAACTTTACCTTTTACATGAGTAATCATTTTAGTAGTCTTACCTGGATGCTCCATTATTGCAGCATCTATAGTCCCTTTTGAGTGAATCATTTGTCCATTTACTAATCCAACATAATATTTTTCCATATCTCTTCCTTCAAAGAGTAATGATAATTCTTTATGCGACTCTTCTGTTTTTGCAAATAAAATAATACCGCTGGTATCTCTATCTAATCGGTGAACAGTATAAATACTTCCATAGCGTTCTTTCAAATAATCTTTCAGAGAACGCTCTTTGCCTATTCGATCTGGAATGCTCAATAATCCTGAGGGTTTATTGATTGCTATAAAATCATCGTTTTCAAAAATAATATCTAAGTGCATATCTATTCAGGGGTCTTATTTTTTCTAATAAATGATTTATTCATGTATTTCAACAAGCGAACTTCCTTTTCATTCAAAAGTCGCCACTTGCTTCTCTCTACATTTTTCTTAGTTAAATTAGCAAACATTACTCTATCTAATGCTTTCACGTCATACCCTAAATGTTCAAATATCCGACGTACAATTCTATTTCTGCCACTATGAATTTCAATGCCTACAATATTTTTGTTTTTGCTATCTGCATACCCAACAGAATCTGCTTGTACAAGTCCATCTTCTAATGTAACTCCACTTGCAATTAGATCGAGGTCTTTTTTACTTACCACTTTGTCGAGCGTTACCTCATAAATCTTTTTAACTTCAAAAGAGGGATGGGTTAATTTTTGTGCAAGCTCTCCGTCGTTGGTTAATAGCAACACACCAGTAGTATTTCTATCTAGTCTGCCTATCGGATAAACCCTTTCTAATGTGGCTCCTTTAATGAGGTCTAAAACTGTTTTTCTTCCCTCAGGATCGATGGATGTTGTGATATAATCTTTAGGCTTATTTAATAGAATATATACATTGTTTTTTTGCAAAAATATGGGCTTCCCTTTTACCGTAATTTTATCTGCTTGTGATACTTTATATCCTGGCTCAAATAATTTATCTCCATTAACAGTTACTTTACCTGCTTTTACTAATTCTGCTGCTTCTCTTCTTCCACATATTCCAGCATGAGCAATAAATTTGTTTAATGGAATTAGTGAATCCTGCGTTTGTGGAATCGGTTTATCTGTTTCAATCCTTTCTTTTTTTGAGGAGGGTCTTGGGTTTGGTTTTGTTGAAACAGCACTATCAGCTTTACGTATTTTCGGATCAGCAAATTTTTTACCTACTTTCTTTTCTTTCGTTAATTCTTCAGGATCAACACCTCGGGCTTTGGCTTTTTTAAGTAACCTCATTTCTTCACCTGCTGCTCGCGCGTCTGCTTTTCCTTTTCTTTTTTCTTGGCGATAGGCTTCTTTAATTGCACTACCTTTTGTTTTGTTGGTGAATTTGTTGAAGTTGTCGGTTCTCTTTTTCATTTTTTTAGTTTGCTGTTTTACAACAGGATTAATTAGTCATTAGGCATTGGTCATTAGGTTGTTAACTTATTTGAAATCCAAATCTGCTTACTTCAATGTAACCCTGAGCCTGTTGAAGTATCTACATTTGAGTAATTCATAACTCATAATTCATAACTCATAATTCATAATTCTTAATTCTTATTGGCCAATTGTCCGCATGCAGCATCAATATCCTTTCCCCTGCTTCTTCTTAGCCTTGCATTTACTTTATTTGCCGATAAAATATTCATAAAATTTTGTACATCATCTTCTGCAGGCTTGGTAAATTTAAATGCATCAATACTATTGTATTCAATGATATTGATTAAATCTGCCGGAATTTGACGGAACACTTTTGTAAGTTCTTCTGCATCTTCACGCGAATCATTTAAATTTTTAAACAGAATGTATTCTAATGTAATTTCATTACCTGTTTTTTTGTAGAAATAATTTAACGCTTCTATTAAAATTTTAATATTATTGGTTTCATTAATTGGCATTATTTTATTTCGCTTCTCATCATTGGGTGCGTGTAATGAAAGGGCCAACTTAAATTTTACTTCATCATCTCCCAACATTTTTATTTGTTTGGCAATACCGGCTGTTGAAACAGTAATTCTTTTCGGACTCATAAACAATCCATCTACAGCAGTAATACGTTCTATTGATTTTAGTACATTACTGTAGTTCATCAATGGCTCGCCCATTCCCATAAAAACAATATTGGACAACTTCTTCTCAAAAATTTGTTCGCTTTGTTGGTTAATTAAAACTACTTGGTCAACTATTTCATCAAAAGTTAAGTTTCGTTTTCTGTCCATATAACCAGTTGCACAAAATTTACAACTTAGGCTACATCCTATTTGAGAAGAAACGCAAGCTGTTTTTCTAGCTTCTGTAGGAATTAAAACACCTTCAATGGCGTGGCCATCAAAAGTTTTAAACCTAGTTTTTACTGTTCCATCGCTACTATTTTGTGTAGCATCTATCTTTAAAGCAGGTAGTGTAAAATCTGTTGAAAGTTTTAGCCTCAAATCTTTGCTAAGATTGCTCATAGCATCAAAACTATGCGCGTGTTTTTGCCAAATCCATTCCTGCACCTGTTTTAGTCTAAACTTTTTTTCGCCAATGTCATTAAAGTAAGATTCAAGATCATCTTGACTCAAGTGGCGAATATTTGGTAATGGAGCACTCATGCAGCAAAGATAACCCGAACAGCCCCAAACGCCTATTTATCCCATAAATTATATCTTGCATGCTAACAGATAATGCTTTTATATGATGAATACTTGTTATGTAGTAGATGCAGTAAGAACACCAATCGGAAGATATGGAGGCAAATTAAGTTTATTTAGGCCAGATGATTTACTGGCTTTTGTGATAAAAGCATTGATGCAAAGAAATTCATCAATTGATCCTTCAGCTATTGAAGATATAATAGCTGGAGCAGCTAATCAGGCTGGGGAAGATAATAGAGATGTAGCTCGAATGGCTGGTTTATTGGCTGGTTTACCGGTTTCGGTTGGCGGTAACACTGTAAATAGATTGTGTGCAAGTGGTTTGCAGGCAGTTATGGATGCATCAAGAGCAATTATGTGCAATGAAGGACTATTGTATATTGCATGTGGTGTAGAAAGCATGACTAGGGCTCCTTTTGTTACTGCAAAATCAGACGGTGCTTGGAGTAGAAAAATGGAGACTTTTGATACAACTATTGGTTGGAGATTTACCAACAAACAATTGGCTGAAATGTACTACCCATATAGCATGGGCGAAACAGCCGAAAATGTAGCGAAGCAATGGGAAATAAGCCGAGAGATGCAAGACGAATTTGCATTTTTATCACAACAAAAATATGCTACAGCAGTACAAGCGGGCAAATGGGAGAATGAAATAATAGCGGTAGAAATGATTAATGATCGTTTAATTACTTGGTTTAATCAGGATGAGCATCCAAGAGAAACTACGATTCAAAAATTGGCGTCTTTAAAACCAGCTTTTGTGAAAGATGGTACTGTTACTGCAGGAAACTCATCCGGAATTAATGATGGGGCAGCAGCTATATTGTTAGCAAGTGAAGAAGCGGTAAAATTGTTTAACCTACAACCAATTGCAAGGGTAGTAAGCATGGGAATTGCAGGGGTTGACCCTTCCATTATGGGTATAGGTCCAGTTCCTGCTTCACAAAAAGCACTGAAAAGAGCGGGATTAAATGTACGAGATATCAACTTAATTGAGCTAAATGAAGCTTTCGCATCACAAAGTATTGCTTGTATAAAAGATTTGGGTTTAGATCCTTCTACCGTAAACGTGAACGGCGGTGCAATTGCTTTGGGCCATCCACTAGGTTGCAGCGGTGCTCGAATTTCTACCAGTTTGGTACATGAAATGAATCGACAAAAAGCTAAATATGGTTTGGCCACCATGTGTGTTGGAGTAGGCCAGGGAGCTGCAATAATTTATGAGGGGATTTAATTTTTTGCCAAAATCAGTATATTATTGTTGGGATGGAATAATTTTTATTATTTTACAAATCTTAAATAAAAATTTTATGAAAAAGTTGATGTTGTTTTCTTTAATGCTTGTTGGTTTTTCTTTTGCTTCTAGTGCGCAAACAGATACTACACTGCAACAATTTGTTGGCAAGTATAAATTTGCTGAAGGAAGCGTGGTTGCTGATGCCACAGTAACATTAGAAAATGGAAACCTAAGCGTTGCTACTTCTTATGGTAACTCTCCACTGGTAAAACAGTCAGATGATTTATTTACTGTTACTCAGTTTCAGGGCACTGCTGCTTTTAAAAGAAATGATGCCAGAAAAGTTGTAGGTGTAAGTATTAATGCAATGGGTTATACTTTAGAAGGCACCAAAGAAGACACGGGCATAATGATATTTACCCGAGTTCAGAAAAAGTAGCTTAACTAAAATTTATAGTTTATTTCAAATAATGCAAAACGCGGAAGTAATTTTTGTTCTGAAAATTGAGAAAATAAATCATTACGTGTTCCAGACAGAAAATTTAAGTTAGTACTTAAAAAAGGACCTGTTTGGACAGTAGATTTCCCTGAAGAAATACAATTATTGTATTTGAAGAAAGTGTATGATCTGTTGATTATCTAAAACTTAATATTTCATTTG
>JAYTXG010000057.1:0-5048 GCA_043743375.1 Sphingobacteriia bacterium | reverse complement strand
AGAGCCCTTTGTTGAACAGCATAAAAATTATTAACGATATTAACCAAAAATGTCAAACCTTTGCCAATATTTAATCCAAGAATTAGGGGGTTAATACACTATTTAAGTCTATTGGTTGTGTTTTGTCCATTTGTGATATTTTGTTGAAACGGATTTTTGTTCAGCCTAATCACCAACGAAAAAGGCTTGGCGTTTATGGCTGAGTTTTATAACGGTAAGTTTTTAACGAATGTACAATTATTAACTAAAAGATGAGTGTACAAAAAACAGTTGAATAGCGTTTGGTATAGGTGCATATAAAGCTAAATAGCAATAAAAAACTGATGCTTATTCGGTCCGCAGCCATAATGCCAAACCCGGTACTTTATTCAACAGAAATTATTATGAAAATTTAACCTGATTTATTTGTTTTTATGCACAGTTCGTGTTGGTGGCAGTTATTGTCTCATCAGCGTATTAATTACTCGTCCTGCCCCAATTGGACTATACCCTTTTTCTATACATGCATGGTTCAAAATTTCTGCGGAAAGCCCCGAAGCATACATGTCATATGTTTCTGTTTTTGAATATTTTTCTACAAGCGTTTTGAAGTGGTCACTCTTGATAGTTTCTATAATTTTCTTTACTTCATCTTTTGTTGTCATCTTCTTTAAAGCGGAAAGTTCCGTTAAGTATGTGTCGCTGAAATAAGTAAAGAAAAATTTATTCTTTAGAGAAGATATATGCGTTTTAATTGTGTCAAGTCCTTCTAATTATAGAATAACAAATTCTTCTATTTTATTTGAAGAGAGAATTTTATAGTGTCTGGCAGATCTGGGTTGGCATGGTTGATTAACGTAGCATTTTAATTCATATAAGGTGTCATTATTTTGATGCAGCTTTGTTACTAAACCATCAGTCAAAAGAAAACTATAATCCTGGATAAAAAATTTTGTCCTTGTGAACATCCAATAAATGAAAGAGGTAAAATATTAGTAGTGTCTTTGCCATAATAGGTTTTAGTTGCAGCCAAGGTTTTGCAACTACAATAATTTGGCGATTTCGAAGCACTAAACAGTCTGCTACCACAAAGCTTCATTTAACCACTGAACCGCCAATTTCTTGTAGGTGCTGTTAGCGATTTGTGGTTCTTTTCTCATTGTTTTAGATGTCCAATTTTGTTTAGCGTTTCGGTCAGTTCGTCTGGTTTATTCGTTCCGATAAGTAGTCTCTTGTTGTCTGTAAATTCAAGTTGTAACCCTTTGTTGCCCGAAATATTATATGCTGTTCCTTTTCCAAAAAGTCCAAGTCGTAAACCCCAACCACCGTATTCTGCCAGCGGTGAGTATTGTCTTACGAATGATTTTGTTAACCTGTCCCAACTATAATGTTTCGTCTTTATGTGAAAAGGGAAAAAGCGAACATATATTCCATCTTTTTTAATTGTCGTTTCAAGACGAATGTTTACAAACAAAATTGACAAGATAATTGTAAAACCTGTCGCTATTAAAAGTCCTGAGTCACTCATTGGTTTGTCGCCAAATTGTTGTCCACCAATAACTTGTTTGAAAACTCCAAACAAAAAAAGTCCGTTAACGCCAAACAGAATTAGCCACAACCACCATTGCTTGAATTTTTGTGTTTCCGTAAATAAAATTTCGTTGTTCATTGTTATTCCGTTCGCCCCACTTTTATGCACAGTTCATGTTGTGCGTAGTTATTCTTTAATCTCGTCTGATAACCTTGCCTTCTTTCATCACAAATTGAACGGTCTTGATTGCCTCAATGTCGTCAAGTGGATTATTTTTAAGTGCAATAATATCTGCGTAATACGATTGCCCCAATACACCTCTCTCTTTTTCTATTCCTAGTAATTCAGCGGCATGTATTGTCATTGTCTGCAAAATGTAGGAATTAGGAATTGCTGCTGCTTTCCATGTATTTAAAATTTTGAGGTTGGATTGTATGCGGTTTAGCCCCGGAAGATTTACAATAATGTCAGTTCCAAAAGCCATTTTAGTCCCAATTTTATAAGCTCTTTTAAGTCTGTCTATAACCATATTAGTCATTGTTTTAGCTGTTGTGGAATCCATTCCATAGGCATACCAATTATCGAATGAAAAATCTGTTCCCACTAAGAAAGTGCCTTTGTCTTTCATTAATTGTAGCTGTGTATCATCAAGTTCAAAGCCATGTTCTATACCTGCTGCACCGCCTAAGATTACATTCGTTCCTGATGCTGCGTCATTACGCACGTGTACTGTTACCTTTAAGCCATATTTTTTTGCCTCATCAACGGCTGCTTTAATATCCTCTATGCTATAAATTCCGTTGTCGCCTGTTACCATTTTTATTACAGTTGCACCGTAATAAATATTTTGTCGTACAGCTTTTTTAATTTCATCGGGTGTATCTGCATCTATATATTCAAAGTTCCAAAAATGTTCATGTTCAATATTAATGCCTCTTGACTGTCCGCCATAAGGTGCAATAATTTTTCCTGCATAGATAACTGTCGGTCCTTGTATCCATCCTCTTTTAATTGCTTTAATTATGTCGGCTGTTGCATAGTTTGCATCATTACCAATTTCTTTGATTGTTGTGAAACCATTGTCTAAAAATTGTTTGGCAAGAACTGTACCTCTGATTGCACGGAGGGATGTACTTTCATTTGCATACATTTGTTCAATTCCAATGTTTCTGTAAGGTAAGTCAGCTGTAATATGAACATGGCAGTCCATAAGTCCGGGTAATACATAAGAGGTTGAAAGGTCAATAACTAAATCTGTTTTGTTGATTTTCAAATTTGTCCCAACTTCTTTTATTTTCCCATTCTCAATAATTATTGTTTGATTTTCCAACATTTTACCGCTTCGAGCATCAAAAAAATGTCCTGCTTTAATTACAGAGTATTGTGCTTTTGCTGATAAAGATGTAATAAGAATGATTAGAGCAATTCTGATTTTTATTGTCATTGAAATATTTTTGAATTATGATTGATTATTGTCTGAAGTGTTTCTCCATAATTACGCACAATGGTTATGTATTGGCGATGGTGAGGCATTTGAAAAACGTCAGCCCCACTATTGCCAATACAATGTTACTTGCTGGCCTTTCTGTCTACCCATTTTTATTTCTTTATCTCTGGCACAGCTTCCAGCAATAAAGAGTAAGCGTTGTTCAAAGACTTTTGAGCATCGCCTTTCACTGTTCCTTTGTAATTTCCAAGCCGAACTATGACCAAGTCATGTGTAGGAATAATGGTTACTGATTGTCCACCCGCACCCAACATCAAATAAGCATCTTTGGGGATGGGGAAGGCTCCATCTCCATTTATCCAAAACAAACCACCATAGATGGGTCGTCCATCGGCTATCCAAGGGTTAGCAAGCGTACTCACAAATTTTGTAAACTTTTTGGGTAAAATTTCTTCTCCATTCCAGATACCATTTTGTAAGTATAGGTTGCCCAGCCTTGACCAATCTCGGGCAGAGGCAAACTCATAACCTTGGGTCAAAAAGTTGCCATAGGGGTCAGTCTCCATCACCATGGTGCGAATGCCAATTTTATCAAATAACTCCTTTTGGGGGAAAGTGTGATAGTTTTTACCCTGACCTTCTATTCCTAATCGATTTAGATAATTTGTGAGTACGGGGTCGCAATTGCGGTAACGCCCAACAGTATTGGGCAGCCATTGTTGAGGCAGATTAGCCGCATACTCAAATGAATTAATTCCGCCAGTATATAGATATAAATGGTCAGGATATCCTACTGCTGCGTTGTAGTCTGGGTCTTGTGGTGCACGGCAATACAAACCACTTGACATGTGCATAATGTCCATGATTCTAATTTTGGCTCGTCCGTCACCTTTGCCTTGCCATTGAGGAATTGGGGCTGGTTGTTCCAAACTATAAACTCTTTTTTTAATTAAGATACCCATTATGGTAGCTGAAAGACTTTTGCCCATTGACCAGCTTTCCAATGGCGTATTTTTTGTAATTCCGTCAGCGTATTTTTCAGCAATGATTCTGCCTTTGTATGTTACTATAAAGGCAGCCGTTTGAGCTTCTGCTGGTGCAAATGCAGCGTCTACTGCTTGCATTACTTTGTTCATGTTTATGTTAAACGGCATGGCTGTCGTTGGTAATACATCTCCCATTGGCCATGGCGTAGTCGCAGCGTCTGGCAAATTACGAACAACTTTTACTGGTTCAAAGTACAAGGAATTACTTCCTTCCGTTAAACATACACAACCCTGGTCGCCTGTATAAATGGCGGTTCGAGTAATTCCATTGGGAAGTGTAATGGAAACTGTTTTCTTTTCATAATCTATAACTGGCTTACCAACCTTTGCTCTCTCTGAATAAGGTGCAGTAAAATATCCAACATTTTCAGCAGCAAACTCTGGTGTTAACCCTGTAATGAAAATTGCTGAACACATAATTTTGGCATAACCTGCGGTATTGTGTGAAAGTGCATCACCAGGTGGTGCTTTGTAAGTTGTCTTTAATTCAAGTTCAGCAGCACGAGCCAACATTTTGCTACGCACATCTAGACTCATAACCTGAGCAGTGCTAATTGCTCCGTTCAAAACAAGCGCTGCCAACAAGCTAATTTTAATTAATTTTTTCATTTTACTTTTTTGTCTATTTAGAAAGAGTCTAGCTGCAAATTTGAATGGTGTCGTCCGTTACGCATTGCCACCAACGGTTTACAGATTTTCGATGAGCGGCATTTTCACTTAATTGTCTACAGGAAAGTACACAGAAAACGTTGCACCTTCTCCTTCTGCACCATGTGCATCAATATAACCACCGTGAAGTTCAGCTATTTTTTTGCAGATGGATAAGCCAATACCTGTGCCCATAAATTCTGTTTGGCTATGTAAGCGTTGAAATATTTTAAATATTTTTTCTTCATAAGCTGTATCAAACCCTATTCCATTGTCTTTTATAATAATTTTATAAAAATTTCGCGATGCAAAATTAATTTTTTCACTGATCACATTTTCGCCCGAAATACTTATTACAGGCGTTATTTCTGACCTGATAAATTTTATAGAATTACCA
>JAYTXG010000056.1:0-2843 GCA_043743375.1 Sphingobacteriia bacterium | reverse complement strand
TTTTTGTTTGAACTATTAGTCCACCATTTACTGGTACTCCATTTATAATTGCCCAAAACTGGTATTGCATCCCTTCGGGTGCCTGAGGTAGATTGGTAGCGTCTATAAATAGATCTCCAGATTCCTTAACCCAAAATATTTTTGCTTTGGCAGATGGCATAGACTCTAACCCACTCAATGAAACAGGTATACTGCTAGGGTTGGAGACTATTTTGCCTGATTGGATTAATTCTTCATTTAATTTAGCAATATCATTGATAGACTGTTTTGCCTGTGCAAGTTCGATGGAAGCATCTTTGTATTTATGATAATAATTATAAGTTGCACTAAAACTCAATAAAAACAAGATTGCAGCGGCAATAGACCATATAGTTCGATAATTAAATGTAGTTGGCTCAATAAGTTTAGCTGGTGAAGAAGTTGTTAGATTATTGTTTTTTAAATTAAGTGAAGCGAAAATATTTTCTTTCACTTTATCGGATGGCTTTATTGCACTTGAAATAGCATAACTTTCAATACTTAATTGGATAGCTTCTAACTCAATGTTTAATTCTGGGAACTCTATTATCCATTGCTGTACTTGAAGCGTTTCTTCCTGGGTACAAATGCCTATTGCATAGGTTTCTAAAATTCCAGATGATATGATGTCTTGTGTTGTCAATTTATATTTTACTCATTAAATTTCTTAATTCAATAATTGCGGAACGCATGCGTGTTTTAACTGTTCCTAATGGAATATTTATTTCAGTTGCTATTTGATCCTGTGTATAGCCTCCAAAATAAGCCAAATCAATAATTATTTTCTGTTCTGGCTTTAATTGTCCAACTTTTTTCCTCAAAACCATAATATCAAACTGGGTCATCCCAACTGTTTCTGCCACTATATTACTTACGGAATTTTCATCTCCAAGGATTTGTTGCTGCTTTTTATAGCTCTTGCTTCTTAAATTATCGATTGTTAAATTTCGTGCAATATTCAACATCCAAGTGAATAATTTTCCCTTAGCGGTATCATAATTATCAAAATTATTCCAAATTTTAATAAAAACTTCTTGTAATATATCCTCACTTAACTCAGTATTTTCGGTCATTCTATAGATAACTCCCAAAATTGCAGCAGAATAATTATCATACAAATAAGAGAACGCTTGGCTATCTTTTAATTTAAGATGAGTAATTAACTCTAATTCACTGTATTTATTGTTTATCGACAATGCGTATCAATTATTTAGATGAAATTAGCATAAAACATTCAAATTAAAGAGGATTTGATTATTATGTAAATAATACCTAATATTCAGAATATTGAATAGTGTATTTTTACTCAATGGATGAACAACACCCAAAACCCGCTCGCCGTATTCGTTATAAGGGCAAACACCCAAAGCAGTTTAACGAAAAATACAAAGAATTAAATCCCGATGTATATTCCGATGATGTGGCTAAAGTAATAGGTCAGGGCAAAACACCTGCAGGCATGCACCGCTCTATTTGCGTAAATGAAATATTGAATATTTTAAAAATTCAATCGGGAGAAATTGGTTTAGATGCTACTTTAGGATATGGTGGTCATAGTGTAGAATTATTAAAGAAAGTACTACCTAATGGACGTTTGTATGCAACAGATGTTGATGGGATTGAATTAGTAAAAACAAAAGAAAGAATAGCTGCGCTTGGTTTTACTGATGAACAAATTATTATTAAAAAACTCAATTTTTCTAATATCGATTTAATAGTTGCCGAATCTGGTCCATTCAATTTTGTGTTAGCAGATTTAGGAGTGTCTTCAATGCAAATTGATAATCCGGTAAGAGGATTTACTTTTAAAGTAGATGGTCCTCTCGATCTCCGCCTTAATTCAACCACTGGAAAAACTGCTGCTTCACTTTTAAAATCATTATCGCAACAACAACTAGAACAATTGTTGATTGAAAATGCAGATGAACCACATCATGCTTTGATAGCTACAGCTATTGTACATTTCCTTGCTGCTGGTGCTGCTATTAATACCACTACTGAATTACAAAAAATCGTAAATGATGCATTACTTGTATTAAAAATAAATCGTAAAGAAGAAACGAAAAAATCTTGTCAGCGTACTTTTCAAGCACTAAGGATAGCTGTTAATGATGAGTTTAATGTATTGGATAAATTTTTAGCTAAATTACCCGATTGCTTAGCCCACAGAGGTCGTGTTGCAATTATGTCGTTTCATTCTGGGGAAGACAGAAGAGTAAAAAAATCATTTCAGCAATTTTTTAGGGAAGGAGTTTATAGCGATGTTGCTCCTGATTTAATTAGACCATCTGTGGAAGAAATTTTTGCAAACCCACGTGCAAGATCAACCAAATTACGATGGGCTATAAAGGCATAATTATTATTTGTATAAAACATCATTACTGTCTGAGATAATCCATTCAAAGTTGTATAATGTTGTATACATTCTCTGAAGTAGATTTAAAAGAATACAACAAACTTTAACCTAGCAAAAAAGGGTATGCCTAAAGTAAAATGAAGTTCAGTAACTGAAGTGGGTTCATTCTTTAATCTTGATTCAGTGTCAAATTGTGCCTCATTCCATGTTGTATTTAGTAAATTTTCGATAGCAATTCTAAACTCGTAGTTGGGTATAGTATAATTTAAAGATGCATCCATTACAAAATATCTTTTTGCTATAATTGAGCCATCTTCATTTGCTGGTCTGTTTTTAATTAGCCTATAAGAAATGCTGCCATTTAAACCTTCTTTTGGTTTGTAAAATATACCCCCGGTACTTGTAGCGGTAGGGGCCAGTGGAATATAATCTGCACCTTTAGGTGCATCTACAGAACGTGGCTTTCATA
>JAYTXG010000055.1:0-1588 GCA_043743375.1 Sphingobacteriia bacterium | reverse complement strand
GCTTCATTTGCTAATAGCATAGCGCTATTAGAAACTGCATCATAAGTAATGTGTTTGCTTCCTGAATATTTTGCTAAAAATTGATTAATAATTGCTTGGGTTGATGGAGAGTTGTTGGTACTAGTAAGAACAACTACTGTACCACTTAATGAAGCTGTAATTGATTTATCTGCTGCTTCAAAAGTTGCTTCTTTGCCATCAATTGTAGGAAAACGCAAACGAGCTGTATCATATAAATCTAGTACAGAAGCTTGCACACGTGCTGAGGTACCGCCTTTAGAAATTGGGCATAAATCATTCCCTTCAATTTTAATAGGTCTGCCATCACGTACTTTAGCTAAAATGCTTACTGCGTCTCCATCTTGCACATAGGTGGTAGCATAATATTTTGCAATACCGGGTACAACATCTTCGGGCTTGTTGGCAAAAGGAATTGCTTTTTTAATAGGCATTTCGCAACTAGCAGCCACCGCAGCAGCAGCAGTACTGAATCCTAAATATTTTAAGAAATCTCGACGAGGTGCTTTCGCATCTAAAAAACTTTTGCCGTCTTCTGCAACAAATGGAAGTTCTTCTTTAAACTCGTCTTTTACATCCTTGTTATATGCCTCAGACTGATTTAGTTCTCCAAAACTTTGCCAGTGCTTTTTTTGCTCCATAATTATTAATTAACAGTTGAAAACCTTTACAATTAATAGTGACATTTTTGGCATTCAGTGCCACCAATTTTTTCAACAGTAATGCCTTTTGTACTATCAATTTTTCCACTCTTTAAGTCGGCGTGGTATTTTTCATAAATACTATAGAACCCGTTGCTATTAAATTGAACTTTTGTTTCGCGGTGGCAGTTAATACACCAACCCATACTAAGGTCAGAATACTGTTTTACTTCACCCATTTTTTGAATTTCGCCATGGCAGGTTTGGCACGCAACTTGACCAGCTTTTACGTGTTGAGCGTGGTTAAAATAAACGTGATCAGGTAAATTATGAATGCGAACCCACTCAATTGGTTTTGCCTTAGATGCATCCCATGGCTTGCCTTCTTCAAAACTTGCGTATTTATATAATTTTTTAATTTCTGCGGTACCATCTACTTCTTCTCCTGCTTCATTAAACATTTTTTCGCCTTTGTATTCATTAATTGCAAGGTGGCAGTTCATACAAACGTTTACAGAAGGAATGGTTGCTTGTTTACCTTGGTATACACCTATGTGGCAATACTGACAATTAATTTGGTTAATGCCAGCGTGTACTTTGTGAGAATAATAAATGGGTTGTTCTGGCTGATAATCTTTACTTCTACCAGAGCCCATTGCTCCTTTTGAAGTAAGGTAACCTCCAATTATAAACAGTACAACAGTTGTAAATGCAATGTAGCTTTTGTTTCTCCAGAATGGGATTGGTGTAAGAGAGGGTTCACCTGTTTTTTCATCTGCCAATCTTTTTAGGTTAGCATTTACTTGCAACATAATAAGGGCAACAATTGCTAGGATAAGCGTTAGAATACCAAAAAGTAAAGAGTTATCGCCTTCTGCATTATTAGCTGCGCTAGGGTCAACTGCACCGGCTGCTGCGCCACCAGCGCC
>JAYTXG010000054.1:0-2312 GCA_043743375.1 Sphingobacteriia bacterium | reverse complement strand
AGGCGGGATAGACATACTGCTCAAAACCTTTTACAAAGCTGTACAATCGGGCTAAATAAGTACAGTAAATATTTTCATTAACAGTATCGCTCAATAATGCCAGCGATAAACTATTTAGTTCAAGCTGTTTGTGGCAGTCAGCTGTGGAAGCTCTTAAATTTTGTATAAACACTTTGTAATGCTTAAATGATTAAGATTTATTGTATTGTATCCCAATCCATTTGTAAACATTTAGATAATGTATCTTTAAACGTACTGTAGCTGTTTGGTTTTTGCAAATAAAGATCTGCTCCCATTTTATACACTTCTTTTATTTGCTCCCGTTGCGATGAGGTAGTAAGAATAACAATTTTTATAGCATTCCACTTTTCGGCACTCCGAATTTCTTTTAAACATTCAAACCCTGTTTTTATTGGCATGTTTAAATCCAGGAAGATAAAATCCGGAAGTTGATTTTCTCTTTCTAGAAGACTCATCAGCTCGATGCCGTTTTTAGCAACAGAAAGTAGTATATCTGGTGAAATGTCTGAAACAATGTCAGTAAAAAATTCGATATCTTCACTGTCATCCTCGGCTAAAAATATTTTCGCATTCATTTTTTATGTTTGTTAAATGTTCGATATCACGGTTTTATATCAGCAAATGTACAAGGTTTGCCGAAGTACAGGAATTAGTATTCCGTCCGCCCGGTACCAATGCTAATTAGAAAACTTATGTTGAAGATAACAACAAAAAGCTAAATAGATAATGTCAAGCTGGATATAAAGCACAATAGAATTACAAATACTGATTGTTATTCTGTCTGCCCACCCCCCCTATTGGCTGATGCCCTTTTTCGGGTTGCTATAAATAACTCAACCACCATTTGCCTTTATGATTTTGTTTATAAATGTCAAACTTTTTACATAATGGGTAAAGCATTGCAATTAAAATAATCCAAATTAGATAAACAATAGCTAAGTTAAAACCAAATCCTTTTAATTCTTTTACTCTAAATGGCATCGCAGGTAAAATCATTTTTTGCCACCCAAAGCCCGTAAATTCAGCCACCATTAATGCTAAAAAGTGAATGAGATAAATATGAATGATGTAAAAGAAAAATGGAACCCTACCAAATACACAAAAGAAATTTACGATACTACCTTTTAATTTTTCAGAATTTGCTAAGAATAAAAACGCTCCACCCAATGTTACCAATAAAAATGAAAGTGAAGGAGGGTATTTGCTAAGATTAAAAAATGAAAATATTGTTTGCGTTAAATCGCTGTAGTCTTTCCAAGGCAATAAATTGCCGTAAATATTTATTCCTCGTAGTATTACAAAAAATAAAATTGCAGTAATGCCAATGATGTTAAATATTTTCTTTCGTTTTGAAGGGTCATAATTTTTGTCATAAAATGAACCAAATCCATAGCCCAAAGACATTACAGCAACCCACGGAATAATGGAGTAAACAGCAGTAAATATATGGTCGGGTGTCGTCAAAAATGGTTTACGTTCATGTAAAAAAGTCCAAAGGATACTATTGTCAAAGTGAACATTGTCAAGCAGGTTATGCCCAAAGATTAAAACACAACTAAAAATGAGAATTATCTTTTTGGGAAGGTGTATCAGTCCTGCCAAAAAAATCATACTTAATCCCAGTATCCAGATTACACTAAAATATAATGATTTGAAGGAAATATCAAAACACCAACCGAAATTCATAATTACAATCTCTACAAAAACTAACCAAAGTCCACGTTTGAGTAAAAAACTGGATAACTCTGCTGGTGTTTTTCTTCTGCCGATAATAAAAGCCGAAAGTCCTGCAAGAAAACTAAATGCTGGGGCACAAAAGTTAGTGAGAAACCTCGTCAAAAAAAGTGGAATAGTTGTGAGTGTTGGGTCGGTTGGGTCAAAAAGGTATGAAGAATTATGAAAATAATCTCTCACATGGTCAATTGCCATTATCACTATCACTAACCCTTTTAAAAGGTCAAGGGATTCAATTCTGCTTTTTGTTAGTGATGTCATAGGTTTTCAGCCAGCGGGCAGGGCTTGGGGTTGTTGGGGGATTTGAAAAACTGAGTTTGAAGATAACAACTAAAAGCTAAATTGAAAAATGTCAAGCCGAAACTGAAGCTGCCATATTGCCGAAATGAAGTTACAAAGTCCTGCCCCAATTGCACAAAACTTTTTCCTATGTTATGTGCCGTTTTTATTTTGGTCTGTGTATTCGTCGCTAAACATATGATTTGGTTTTAGATAAACAATATTATTTTGAAAGTCAAAAATTATATTAAATCTTTTTAGAACTTCATTTCCGAGTA
>JAYTXG010000053.1:0-13618 GCA_043743375.1 Sphingobacteriia bacterium | reverse complement strand
CAAAATCGTAGAGCCGATTATTTAACTGCGTTTTGGAATGTAGTTAATTGGAGTAAAGTTGCTGAGCGTTTTAGCGCTTCAAAATAACCGAAATTTATATTGTATTTTTATCCCACCTAGTATTGTACTAGTTGGGATTTTTTTAAACTAGCATACATGAAACAAGTTATATTTTTCCTTTGCTCATCAATTTTATTGGTTGCTTGTTCTGATGAACATAAAACAATTGTTGTAATGAGTAAGGGTACGGCTGATATTGATTTAAATGCTGGTACAATTAAAGCAAAAGACGGATCGGGGCATGTTGAAAAATTATTGAATATTGATAGTAAAAAGGTGAGTTTTAAACTTAGTACTCCAGCAGGGGAAGCAACTGTAGAAATGTTGGATAATGGGTTGTACATTATTAATGTAAAAAACGATACCATTATTGGGAGTTACCAAAAATACACGAGGGCAACACTGGCTAAAAGTATAATTACACAGGAATCCCTAAAACATAAAATAGATTCATTGAAATTATTGGTTGACGGAAAAAATATTTCTACAGCTAATCGTAATTATTTCATTCTTCCAAATCAGGCAATTAGAATTTCTAGTAATCATTTGTCAGAAATTGTTGGCCCTTATCATCAAATGAGGTCTGCTGAAATGGTTGACGGAAAAGAACCTGAGATATATCGTTTTTACAGCATCAAAGAAATCAGGGAAATGATTGTGAAATTACAAGCATTAACAGTTGCACCTAAGCTATAATTAAGGCACAGGATCCCAGCCAGAACCGCCGCCTGGTCTGCATTTGCTAAATCGTTTAATAAACAACCACCCGCCTTTAAAAATTCCATATTTTTTTAATGCTTCTTCTGCATAGTGAGAACAGGTGGGAGTAAATCTACATTTCGGACCAAGTATTGGAGAGATAATGTATTGATAAATTTTAATGAATGGAATGATAGCATAGCCCAAAATGGTAGCAATAGAAAAGTTTAGTTGATTTTTAGTTGTTATATTACGGTTGGAGCACATTCGATTTAAATTTATTTTCATCCCTTCAACAAGCTCAGGGTTGTGACAAATGTTTTCATAGAATTGTAAAGCTGAGCCTATTGAAGCCTTTGGCGAGCCCTCTCTCGCCTAATCCCGTATGATGCCGATCAACTTATCCAGCACTCTCCGCATTGGTTCTTTCAAACCTACGAGCTGCGGTAGTTCTTTCCCTATAAATAAAAAAAATACTGCTAAGTGCAATTCTTTTAATTCAATTGCTGAAATTAGTTCTTGCTTTTGAGTTCTATACACTTCACGCAATAATCGCTTCACTCTATTTCTTTCAACTGCTTTCTTAAAAACTCTAGAACTTACTCCTACTCCTGCATTAACTCCGATTTTATTAAACAATGTTTTGTCAGCTTCATTCGAAGTATAAAAAACCTTAATTGGAAAAACAGTAATTGATTTACCAACTGCAAATAACTCATCAAGCGCTTTTCGGCTTTTAAGTTTTTCTTGCTTTGGGTAACTGTTTACTTTGCTCATTCTGTACAAAACTAAAAAAGCCCCGCCATAAAGACGGAGCTAATATTTTCAGCCAGTATATAGTTATCAGAATTTTGACAACTATACTCCACTTTACAGGGTTGGCAGGTTTACTTTAATCCTTTTTCGCAAGAAACAGATAGTTTCTTGCGTCCTTTCGCTCTGCGGCTTGCCAATACTTTACGGCCATTTGCAGATTCCATACGTTTACGGAAACCGTGTACGGTTTTTCTACGACGCTTATGTGGTTGGAATGTACGTTTCATTGATGTATTTTTTTACTAACCCTAAAATAAAGTTTCTTTTCATTGCTTCAGTCACCATACCGCCGCTTGTGAAAGGACGGCGAAATTAGGAAAAAAAACTTAATGACCCAACAGAATATGCTCCGATTTAATGGGTTTTCCGAAGAAAATTGTCCCATTTTCATTAAAATCACTAGTTGAATCGGTGGTGCAGTATCGAATCTGTCCATTTTGAGCACATTTTGATGCTATTTCTGGGTGTCGATTAAGGTATTCCTTAAGACTATTGGCAATAATTTCACCTTGCGAAATAATTTTCACCTCTGGTTGTACGTATTGTAGAATTTTGGGTAACAACAACGGATAATGAGTGCAAGCCAATAAAATTGTATCGATCTCGGATGATTTTTTCAGTAATCGATCAACATGCTGTTTAATAAAATAATCAGCTCCGGGTTTATCGTATTCACTATTTTCTACTAAAGAAACCCAGATGGGGCAAGCCTCTTGGTAAACATTTATTGTAGGAAAAAAATGAGCAATTTCTAATAAATAGCTTTCGCTTTCTACGGTTCCTTTGGTAGCTAATACGCCAATATTATTGGTGGAAGAATAGTTGCCAATTACTTCTGCTGTTGGCCTAATAACTCCCAGCACTCTTTTATTAGGGTATAAATTAGGCAAGTTTTTTTGTTGAATATTTCGCAGTGCTTTTGCCGATGCTGTATTGCAAGCTAATATTACCAACTCACATCCTTGTTTAAAAAACCATTCAACGGCTTCCCATGTATACTGGTAAACCGTATCAAAAGAACGCGTACCATAAGGTGCTCTGGCATTATCACCCAAGTATACATAATCATATTGGGGCAATGTTTGTACCAAATCGGTTAAAATGGTAAGTCCGCCGTAACCACTATCAAATACTCCAATTGGGGCTTTATTATTTGGCATAGCTTAAAGATAACGCACAAAAAAAGACCTGACGTTGAAGCTAGGTCTTTTTAAAATATTTTCTATGAATTGATTATCCTTTTCCGGCAGGCTTGAATGCAGGTCTGTTTGCAGGTGCTGGCCCACCATTAGAAGCTGCTCTCCAAGCATCTTCAATTTCTTTTGGTAAAGGCAGTTTTAATTTCTGCGCTACACGGATAGTAAGGTTATCTAACAAATTAGGTTGCACGTAAGGAGAAATAGTTTCTGCTTTTATTACAATTGTGTATTTCTGATCGGCAACAATTGATGATAAAGCTTCTGCAATTTTAACTCTGTAAGGGTTAACTAGCTGCTCATACTTGCCTTCTTCCATTTGTTGTTGATACTGCTGCCAGTTTACCAATTTGTAACGTAATTGAAGTAATTCTTTTGTAGCTATTTCTCTAGCTTTAGCAGGCATGGTAGCTGAATCTTTTTTAAAGATGCTATCTCTACGTTGGAAATCACCTACTGAATATTTGTACTCTTCTTGTAAAGAATCAATACGGAAACTTTGCATTAAAGTATCAACTTTACTTATCCCAGGAAACAATGAAAGAGCCGCTTGCTCATCAAAGTAACCAATTTTGGTATTCTGTGCACTAGCACTGTTGGTGAAAAGCAAAGCCACTGCAAATGCCACACACACGAATAGAATTTTTTTCATTGTATTGAAATTTATTGTTTTTTGTTTATTGACTAATTTTTAATACCCATTTCTCTCAACACTTCATCACTCTTATCTAGCTTTGGGTCGGCAAATATAACGGTAATTCCTTCACTTTTATCCAGTACAAAATCATAAAATCGGGCAATTGCTATTTTTTGAATGGCATTATATACCTTATCCTGTATGGGTTTAACTAGTTTTTGGCGTTCTTTAAACAAATCACCTTCATAACCAAAACGCTTTTTCTGCAACTCTCTTACTTCTTTTTCTTTTACAAATAACTCATCCTCTCTTTTCTTCTTCAAATCTTCGGTAAGCATAAATTGCTCTGCCTCATAATTCTTATACATTTTATCGAGAATAGCTTGTTTATCATCAATTTCTTTTTGCCATTGCTCACCTACAAGTTGAAGCTTTTTATCTGCTTCTTTGTACTCAGGAATCTTACTCAAAATATATTTGGTATCAATAACGGCATACCGTTGTTGTGCCATAACGCTAAATGTGCAACAAGCGGTAAAAAGAACTAAAAAAAATATTTTTTGCATAAAATGAAATTAAGTGGTTCATTATTCTGGTTCAAAACCTAACATAAAAGTAAAGCGAGCTGCATCCTTAATGGAATTGGTTCCATTAAACCTATCCAATCCTATGCCATAATCAAATCCAAGTAATCCAAACATAGGCAAAAAGAAGCGCATACCCACACCCACAGACCTTCTTAGCTGAAAAGGATTATAATCTTTCATAGTATACCAACCATTAGCTGCTTCAAAAAAGGCCAATGCAAAAATGGTACTACTCGGATTTAGGCTGAGTGGGTAACGCATTTCCATAGTGTACTTGTTAAATATCGTAAAATATTGACTAGCTCGTTGTTGATCTGGATTAATTCTAGGATTAGAATTGTCATAAACAGGATAACCTCTATGTGCAATAATATCAAATCCTAATAATGCAAACTGATTGCTTAGTCCTGCATCACCCACCTGAAAACGTTCAAAAGGAGAAACTTGTAAGTCTGTATTAAATCTGCCTAGGAAACCAAATTTTGCAGCAAATCGCATTACAAATTGTTTGTTTTTTTCTTCTCCATGTGGTTTTCCTAATGGCACAAACCATTCTGCATTAAACCGCCATTTATGGTATTCAATCCACTTATATGGATTATCTGCAGGATTGATACCTTTATCAACTAAAGAATATGGAGGAGTAATTTGTAAACTAGCTAAAAAATTAGAACCTGATTTGGGAAAGGTAGGTTGATCAATTGATGAACGTTGCAGTGCAATTCTAAAGTTTAAATTATTAATATTCCCATTATTTAACCCTGGAAGATTTATTGGATCGATGGCATAATTACTTAATTTATACCTTGTATAGTTTACGCCCATTGACAAAGAAAAATAGTCATCTGGCCATTTTAATTGCTTGGCAATACTAACGGTGGCTCCTGTTGTAGAAATATAACGCTCATCTGCTACGTTAGGATTATAAGCTCCTGTTAAAGGATCATAAGTTTGTCCGTATTTAGTATTAAAAATACTGAATGTAAGCGCATTTCTTTTTTTACCACCAAGCCAAGGTTCTGTAAAAGAGAAGTTATAAGAACGGAATGCCTTGCCATTACTTTGAACACGTAGGCTTAGCTTTTGTCCATCTCCCATTGGCAGTGGATCCCATGCTTTTTTGTTAAAGATATTTCTTACAGAAAAGTTATTAAATGAAACACCTAAAGTTCCTGTTAATCCAATTAATCCACCCCATCCAGCACTTAACTCTAACTGATCGCTTGATTTTTCTTCTACACTGTAATTAATATCTACTGTTCCATCTTCTTGATTAGGAACGGGATTAGGAGTGATTTTTTCCTGATTAAAATAATTCAATTGAGCAAGTTCACGCACCGAACGAACCAATGCTTGTCTGCTAAATTTTTCACCTGGAATTGTTCTTAGTTCTCTTCTAATAACATATTCTTTTGTGCGGTCATTACCAGTAATGTGCACGTTTTTAATGGTGGCTTGAGGGCCTTCAATAACCCTTATTTCAAAATCAATGGTATCATTATATACTGCAGTTTCTATTGGGTCTGTTCTAAAAAACAAATAGCCATCATCTTGATATAACCCACTGATATCTCCACCATCAGGGGACGAAGATTTACCGAGTTTTTTATTTAAGATTTCTTGATTATAAATATCCCCTTTTCTAATGCCTAATACTTGTGACAAAAGTGAATCCGAATATTTAGTATTACCTCTCCAAGAAATATTTCCAAAATAATACCTGCGGCCTTCATTCATCTTAATGTCTATGTTCAAATTTCCATTCCCAGTTGCATATACTGTATCATTTTCTACAACAGCATCTCTGTATCCTAAAGTATTGTAAAACTCTAAAAGGCTTTCTTTATCTTCTCTATATTTTTTCTCATCAAACTTAGCAGAAGAAAATTTGATTCTTATATAAGGATCAAGTATTTTTTTAGTTTTAGAAAAAGTGAGGTAGCCTTTTTCTTTCATGTATTGATCAAAAGTATAATGCTTAGGAATAACAATTTTACCACTATCATAAGTAGGAAATAGTGAAAGTCTGGATTTTTCTTTAGACCCTTTAAGCTGTTTTTTTAATTTGCCTTCTTCAAAACTTGTATTACCAAAATTGATATTACTAATTTTAACTTTTGGTCCTTTATCAATAATAAAATTAAGCGCTAATGTATTGTCGATTGAAGAGTCTTTTCGCTCTGCTACTTTTACAGTTGTTTCTCGGTACCCTTTTTCTGCGTAGAACTTTTTAATTACTTCAGTAGCATTAATTTTCATGTTTTCCGTAACTACTCTATTAGGAACCAAGCCTGTTTTTCCTCTTAAATCATCAGATTGACCTTTTGGAACTCCAGTAAAATAAAAATTTGATAGTCTTGTTCTTTCTGTAACTACAATTTCTAAATCAATTTCTTTTCCTGTAACTCGAGTAATATAAATTTCTACGTTACTAAAATAATTCTGGCCCCATAGTTTGTTAATGGCTTTAGAAAAATTATCGCCTCCCGGGATAGCAATTTCATCTCCAATACTAATACTAGAAATTGAAATCAATAAATTTTCATCAAAGAAACGATTGCCCGTTACCTTGATATTAACTACCTTATATTTTTTCTGCGTCTTCTGATTAAATAAATTAATCAGGTCTGCCTCTATTGAGGTAATAGTAGTATCTGAGCTAGCTATTTGTTGAGCAAAAGTTGATTGAGTATTAACTAAAACAACTAAAGCGAACAATAATAATTTAAACACTTTCTGCATCCCGTTTCTGTTAGTTCTAGCAATTAATTTGGTAAATTGGTGGGCAAAGTAACCCGAATAATGAAAACTGTTTGTTAAAGCTGAATTTGTTGGCCAGTTTTACCAAATCTCCTTTCTCTCGATTGGAAGTCAATAATGGCTTCATAAAGGTTTTCTTTCCTAAAATCTGGCCATCTTGTATTGGTAAAATAAAGCTCGGCATATGCCAACTGATACAATAAAAAATTGCTAATTCGATACTCGCCACTGGTTCTAATCATCAGTTCTGGATCTGGAAAGTCGCTGGTACTAAGGTATTGCTCCAAAGTACCTGCATTAATAGTTACCGGATCAATTTTCCCTGCTTTTACGTCGATTCCAATATTTTTTACTGCATTTACCAATTCCCATCTACTGCTGTAACTCAATGCCATTATAAGATTCAGACCAGTGTTCTGTTGGGTCATCTGCAAAGCTTCTTGTAATTCAGTAGCAGCAAAAGCAGGTAACATATCTAGGTTTCCGATCACATGTAAACGAATATTGTTTTTATTGAGGATAGGTACTTCCTTATGAATAGTATCTACCAATAAACTCATCAATCCATCTACTTCTGGTTGTGGCCTATCCCAATTTTCTGTACTAAATGCATATAAAGTGAGGTATTGTATACCTAATTCAGCCGCACCTTCTACAATATCTCTTACACTTTCAACTCCATGAAAATGACCATATAACCTTTCTTGCCCTTTTTCTTCTGCCCAACGCCCATTACCATCCATAATAATGGCGATATGACTAGGTAGTGTTTGCTTATTTATTTTAGGCAGAAGGTTTTCTGTTTGAACCATGCACTCGATTTAGGCTGCAAAATTAACAAAATCAACGGTTTTTTGATGATTTAAATGCAATTAATACAATACTATTTAGTTTGTTGGGCAACGATAGGTCTGTAAATTGAAGGAAATGCCTGCTTTTAGGGTTACAAAGGAATCAGCTTTTAGGCTAGATCCCCGTTGTTTTCCTTTTGTGCCAATTGAAGATCCAGTTTCGTAACTCCTGTCTTGCAATAAAAACGCTGGAGACAAAGAGCCGTCTGGCAAGGGAGGAAATGCATCTGGCGCATATTTATTGCTAACATCATCCAAATAATCGGTATTAGTAAATCTATAGATTACTTCAGCAAAAAAATTAGAACGTGTACTCAAAGCATATTTAATTCCAAAAGTAATAGGAATACTCATAGCTGTTGATCCATACGGATTTAAATTGGGGTATTGCGCGCTACCCTGCCCTTCAGTTCCTAAAGGCCTCAGTAAGAATTTTTTGCCATTCAAATAGGTGTAAGGATCATAACTAAAAATACCTACACCTAAGCCAATATATGGGGTAAAATTATACTCTTCGAACCCAGGTTGAAAGCGGAAAAAATTAAAATCTCCAGAAACGCTTAATTCCCAAACATTGGTATTAAAACTTAGATTTCTTTTTCTTGCAACTGGATTGGAGTTGTATGCATCGGAATATCCTAGAAAAGCATATTCGCCAGAAACCCTAGCACCAATATAATTGGTAATTTGTTTTCTATAAAATATACCAAAAGCCATTTTAGGTGCATTAATCCTTACATCTTGATTAAGATCACCGAAATAATGACTTAGCCCAACACCAAGGCCAAGTTCTCCAGTATGTACAAAACTTTCCATCAGCTGCGCGTTGGTAGTAAGCCATGAACAAGCTATAAAAAATAAAATACCAACTTTTTTACCCATACTGTTTTATTACTATGTAAAGTAGCATCAAATTTTATTACAAAAAATGTTAATTTCTTTTATCTAGACCCCAAGTAAGCTTTGTACGCAGCGTGGATAGAAAAGTATTTTCGTTTAAACGAATCAGGTTTACTCCAAATAACTCTTTTCTAATGGCTAGTTGCACTGTTTTTGGAACAATTTCTCTTCTGGCATCCATTGCACAAATAAATTGATCTGCTCTTCCTTCAACTTCAAAAGAAATAACATTATTATCTGGAACTACAATTGATCTAACATTTAAGTTATGTGGTGCAACAGGGGTAATAACTAAACTAGATGAATCTGGAAATACAATGGGTCCGTTGCAACTTAAATTATAACCAGTAGAGCCTGTTGGAGTTGCAACAATTAAACCATCTGCCCAATAAGTATTTAAAAATTCACCATTCATGTAAGTGTGAATTTTTATCATTGGGGAAGTATCTCTTTTATAAATTGCAAATTCATTTAAAGCAAATGGTGCATTGGTGAATAAAGGCATATTTGAATCGAGATGAATTAAAGTTCTTTTATCAATTAAAAAAGTATGATTTACTAAAGCATCAACTGCATGAGCTACTTCTTCTTTACTTATGCTGGCCAAAAAGCCAAGTCTACCAAAATTAATTCCTAATAAAGGGATATTTTTTTCTTTTACTAATGTAACTGCATCAAGCATAGTTCCATCACCACCTAAACTAATTAAACAATTAATTGATTCGTCTAAATCTTCGGAACCACTAAAAGAAATGAGTTTTTTTGTTAAGTGTTGCGGAATATGAAACTGTTCCATCAAAGTGTTGAACAGTAATATTTCTGTATCATAACGACCCAATTCTTCCAATAATATTAACAATGGATTTTCTTGTTCAATATCTAACCCTCTACTATATATGGCAACCTTCATAATAATTTTTTAATTCGATGGAACTAATTTACATATTGAGATAAGAAATTAAGTGCTGGTAATTTTCTTTTAACTCATTGGCATATTCTTCTTCTCCAAAAAAATACCGCACTATATAATCATAGCGTTGAAAGGTGGCAACAATATCCGAAACTTCAATTTTATTAATTTTTAATGTTATCACAAGCAACCCAGTAGCGGTTTCGGTATAAGTGTTCATTTGTGTTATATATGAATCATTCGTTTCTACTAAACGGCTTAATTCTCCAAATGAAAAATTTCTTTTGTCGGTTTCTAGAACAATTACTGCGCCTTTTTCTTCAATACCTAAAAACAAAGAAATAGTTTTAATTAAGTCTTTCGCTAAAACAACTCCCATCAATTCCATTTGATTATTAACAACAGGCAATACAGTTAATTCATAGTTAGCGAGTAATTTTAGGGCACTCAAAAAATGCTCTTCACTTTTTATAGAAAGTTGTTGAAGAATATCTGGAGACGATAAATGAGTGTTGGTTTCATCTGCATCAATCAAATCGGCTTTAGCAACAATACCTACAAATTTATCTTTACTTAATACTGGTAAATGCAGTACATCATATTCATCCATTATCTGCAGCGCAAAAGATGCTTTATCAGCTATATTGAGTGTAGGGAATCCAGTATTTAATAATTGAGATACAAGCATAAACCACATTTAGGTGTTATATCTACAAATTAGCCGCCATTTTGGTTGAGTGCTTTTTTAAGAATCCATCTAAAATTTGGTTAAATTCTTCTGGTACTTCCATCATTGGAGCGTGCCCACATTTGTCGATAAAATGTAATTCAGAATTAGGTATTAATTTGTTGAATTCTTTTCCCACAAATGGAGGTGTAATAATATCATTTTCACCCCAAACTAGCAAAGTAGGTTGTTTTATTTGATTTAATTCTTCTCCCAAATTATTACGAATAGCACTTTTTGCCAATGCAATAATTTTAATTACTTTAACTCTGCTAACAGTAATTTCAAATACCTCGTCAACTAGTTCTTTTGTAGCCATTGCTGGATCATAGAATGTGAGCTGTGTTTTTTTCTTGATATACTCGTAGTCGCCCCGTTTAGGATAACTATCTCCCATTCCGTTTTCAAATAATCCACTACTTCCTGTTAATATTAAAGTTTTAATAAGAGTAGGATGTTTTAAAATATGAACCAATGCTACATGGCCGCCCAAAGAATTACCCAATAAATGTATGTTGTTATACCCTCGAGATTCAATAAATTTTTGTACATATTTTTCCAATCCGCCCACTGATGTATGAAAAATATCTAAATCAAATAGTGGAAGAATAGGCACAACTACCTTAAAATGTTTGCTGAAGTGACTAACCAAGTGTTCAAAATTACTCATCGCCCCAAATAATCCATGTAATAAAAGCAAGGTTTCTCCTTCTCCTTCCTCTACAAACTTGAATTTATCTTGTTGTTTAATCGTATAGTTCATGCAATTTTATTAATACAATTCATGCTAAAATACTGAAAATAAGGCAAATGGAGTCAGAACTACCTATTGAACTACTTGTTTATGCCAAGTTCTTACTTAATGAATCAAAGAATTTAGTAAGTTCTTCGAACATCCCTTTAAAAATTGGAATTATTTTTCCAAATAAATTGATAATTGTTGGACCCCAATTTTGTATGTATGAATAGGCTTTTGATGAATTAATAACTGATGGTTTTAACAGATGTAATTGCGCTAAATAAAATACCAGAACACTAAAAACGTTGATATAAATAAAACAATATAATAATATTCCACCCAGTTTATTTAACCAACCGAGCATAGAAAGTTGAAGTGTGGCTTCTATAAATCTGGCACATATTCTGACTACAATACCTACTGCAATCATTATCAATATAAAAGCTATAAAGGGCAACCAAGCTGCATGAATATTGATTGCGTCAGACATCCATTTTGCAACAAGTGTACTCATCTTAATAGCCGCTGCCATTCCCAAAATGATAGCAATAAATGAGAATAAAGCAACAACTAGTCCTTGCTTCATCCCTTTAAAAATAGCAAGTAATATTAATGCCAGCAAGCAAATATCGATGAACATGTAATCAGTTTATTTATTCAATAACGCTTTTACTGCTTCTGCAATTGCTTTGCCATCTGCTTTTCCAGCCAATTGTTTACTTGCAGATCCTATTACTTTACCTAAATCTTTCGGAGATGATGCACCAACAGCAATAATAATAGCGGCAATTGCTGTTTCTAATTCATCTTGGGAAAGTTGTGCGGGCAAGAATTTTTCAAGCACTTCAATTTCTTCCATCTCTTTCTTAGCAAGGTCTTCTCGGTTTTGCTCTTGAAAAATCGACAATGAGTCTTTGCGCTGCTTCACCATTTTTTGTAAGAGTTTCATTTCGCCATCTTCGGAAATTATTCCGTTTGCGCCTGGCTCTGTTTTAGCTTTGATGATTTCTGCTTTAATAGCCCTAACACTTCTCAAAAGGGCTTCATTTTTGGCTTTCATTGCTTCTTTCATTAATTGCATTACTTTTTCTTCTAAGCTCATGGTAAATTATTTAGTGTTGGTTAATTGAGTTGCTCTAAATTTTTTGTAAAAATCTTTGGCAAAATTTTTCATATCGTCCGTAAGTTCCTGATTTTGTGTTGCACGCAAAAAGGTATCGGCCATTCCCATCAATGTTTGGTAATAAAAATCGGCCATTTCATCTACCATCATGTCTTTTGTCCATAAGTCTATTCTTAATGCACTTTTATCTGCAGCATCCCAAAAAGTCATCATCATTGCTCTAGCATCTTGTTTCAAATCTGCAGTACTATCTGTGGCAGACCATTGAATATTTTGAGGCACTTTTTGCTCATCTAAAACAATGTCAACTGTAATATTAGAATATTTCATTTTTATATTTTAAGGTGGCAAAATTACTACGAAACGTTAACTGTTGCTATTATTTCCTTCCAAAATAATGAAGCACTCTCATCCCAATTATATGTTTTTGCCCTTTGCAATCCTTTTATGATTAAATTCTCCCTCAATTTCTCTTCTTTATACAACAATTGCATTTGTTCGGCAATTTTTTTAGGATCAATAGAGTCGGCATATAAAATAGCATCTTCACCAACTTCTGGCATACTAGAATTATCACCAGCAATTACAGGTATCCCAGATTGCATGGCTTCAACAATTGGCAATCCAAAACCTTCGTAATTAGACATATACACAGAGGCATAAGCTCCTGCAGTTAGTTTTTGGAGCAATTCATCTGATAGATAGCCGGTTAAAATCACATCGCTTTTGTATTTATATGTTTTGAGTTTTTCAAGTATTTGCTGATAATTCCATGCTAACCTGCCTGCAAAAACCAGTTTCATATTGCTTTTATTCCATTTTTTAAAGAGGGTAAAGGCTTTCAGCATGTTCATTAAATTTTTACGCGGACTAATTCCTCCTACGCAAATAAAGTATTCAAAGCCATCTGTATAAGTCTCTTTAATCTGCGTTTTTTCTTCCCAACTAATGGGTTTAAATTCGCTACGAGCTGCGCCTGGTATAACTTTTACACAATTTTTAGTGAAGGGGTATGCTTGCTCAATGGCGAGTTTAGAATAGTTAGAAACAGTAATGATTGTGGTTGCCTTTTTAAGAAATTTGGGAGTGAAATACTGGTAAAACCATTGTTGGTGCCATGATATATCATTAGTTGCTTGTTTAAATGCCAAATCATGTACCACTAGTAGCTGTGGTATAGACGTTGTTAAACTACAAAATCCGTATAGCTGAAGCCAAATCGAGGGCTTGTATTTTTTAATTGCCAAAGCTGCACTTATATTATACCAAAATATAAATGCAGGAACGTGCCTAGCAGCGGGTGCTACTTGAATAGCGGTAACATTGTCGCCAAAAATAAATTGACCATCATATGGCCGATCGAAAATAAAAATAAATTGATGCGCTGGATTTGATTGTACTATTCGCTTAAGGATTTCATTGGCATAATGACCATACCCTTCTAACAAATTATTTTGTAAAAAAATAGCATTAACCGCAATTACCATAGCCTAAAGGTAATAAGCAGAATAGAATTACTCGTGAATATGAGTAACACCGCCGGAAACAATGTATTTCATTGCATCAGATGCACTAACATTTTTGAGTAACCGTACTTTTTCTTTAGGAACCAT
>JAYTXG010000052.1:0-2172 GCA_043743375.1 Sphingobacteriia bacterium | reverse complement strand
GCACCCATGGTATAATAACGAACACGGGGCTGTTCTGCCTTAAAATTATTTTGTTCACCCTTTAGCAATAGATCAAACCAACCCCAGGTTAGCTCGTCGTAATTTAACCGAGCATCACCAACATTTCGTTCACCCACAATAGTATTTTCGGTAGCACGCTTATAAGAGCAATGCAAAACAGGTGCAATTACTAAGTATTGATTATCTGCAACCATTTTATTTTTAGCTGCATTGCGAACATGATTAAACAAAGCTATATTGGGAGCAGAAGACACATCGTACCAACTTACAAACCAATAAACAGGCACTTCTAAAGGCATATTATCATGATACAATCCACCCTTAAACCAAGCAGGATCATTGGGTTTGCGCGTAATCATTTTTGCGTAAATACCATCTGCACCTTGTGCATTTTTAATGATGTCTTTAACTGGTAAATGCCTTAACCCTTGGGCCCAATCTACAAGAGGCATTTTAGGACTCATATCATAAAATTTTTGCAAACGCACTAAATCTTTTTGTTGAACACCTATTGGAAGACGAGGTGCTAACTTATCATGTTGGGTACCATATAACCAAGAGGTAAACAGCATTTGTTGTGCACCACCCCGGTACCAGTTGCCTTGCTCCATAAACTTACCTACCCTACCCACACCTGCACCAAATCCTTGGGCTACCATGGCAGCTAAAGCAGGATGATTTTGCGAAGCCACCGCCATTTGCCATTCGGCAGTAGAAGAGCAACCAATTAAACCCACTTTACCATTGCTCCAATATTGTTTGCTCATCCATTCTAAGGCATCATAACCATCAGTGATTGGCGTACCTAAAATATCCCAATCTCCCTCAGAGAAAAAGCGACCACGCTCGTTTTGCACCACATAAGCATATCCGCGACTAACTGCTTGATAAGCGTCTTCTAAAGTGCGGGTAGTCATTTTTCCATCAATCCAAGTATTGAAATTGTAGGGAGTACGAGAAAATACAATGGGCACTTTGGCATTGCCTTTGGGGCGATAGATATCGGTAGCTAAGCGAACACCATCGCGCATGGTCATCATTACTTTTTGATCGATGATTGCTATCGAATCGAGCTTCCGATAAATAGCAGCTGTATCTTGGGCTGATAAATATTGCAAAAATAGACAACTAAATAAAACAAAAACAATACGTTTCATGTTGATAAATTTATGTAGCATTGAATATACTAATATATGATTCATTATTTATGAAACCACTCTTTTTTCTTTTTGCCTTTGGGTTGATATGCTCTTTACATTCAGCAACATCAACAACATCCATACAACAGAAAGCTGATACGATTTATACTTATCAAAAAAAATCTAACGATGGTATTGGCAAATATTATTTGGGCAGGGAAATATCTTATGTAATGGGCGCCTCAGGAAGTGAGTGGCTGGAGAGAGATACCCGACAAGCAGAAGAGAATACAAAACTTGCAATACAGAAAATGAATTTGTTCGAGAATGCGGTAGTGGCTGATATTGGTGCAGGAACAGGGTATTATAGTTTTAAGATTGCAGAAAAAATTCCTAAAGGAAAAGTGTACGCGGTAGATGTGCAAGATGAATTACTTAATTATTTAGCTCAAAAAAAAGCTACTATTGCCGATTCGGTTATTACCATTATTAAAGGGTCTGAAAAAAACGCCAATTTACCTGCCAATAGTGTTGATCTGGCTATTATGGTAGATGTGTATCATGAGCTGGCATTTCCGCACGAAATGTTGCAATCAATAAAAAAAGCACTAAAAAAAGATGGTCAAATTTTATTGATAGAATATCGCGGCGAAGATCCAACCATTCCTATCAAAGCTTTGCATAAAACAACGGTAGCGCAATTAAAAAAAGAATTAGGCGCCAATGGATTTGAATTGAGTTATAGGGGCGATTTTTTGCCGATTCAACATTTTTTATTGTTTAGGAAACGATCTTAATTTATTTACTACTAAGTAATCTTAAGCCAATAATTGATATTTTTCTACAGGCCAAAAAATAATTACTATCATCATTATTTTAGAAAATATTACTTGTTTTTTAAAATAACAATATAGCCTTCTCGATTTAGAAGGAGGCTTTTTAATACTCCAGAATTAGCATGAAATCTTCCAAAAGTTCGTTCGAACTCAAACTAGCAAAGGGCCCTTTAGTT
>JAYTXG010000051.1:0-7176 GCA_043743375.1 Sphingobacteriia bacterium | reverse complement strand
AGGCAACGCAATGCTGCTCTCCATGGGCCTAACGTATGTGAACTAGAAGGTCCTACCCCTATTTTGAACATATCAAATACTGAAATCGACTCGTGTGGCATGTGGTGAAGTTATGAAATATGAATTATGAAATATGAATTTTGAATTATGCATTATGCGTTATTGGATTTTTAATTTAAGTTTGAGTTATGAGAAAGTTGCTAATACTTGTTATTTTTTGTTGCTTTTTACAACATACGAGTGCCCAACAAATTACAGCTGATGCCGTGGATAATCCTCTCGAAATGCTCCTAAATAACAACTCGGCTCTAAAAGCCATAGTTGCCAATAAAGATAGTTTGCGTATTCAAATTATCTATACAAAAATTGATCGCAATAAAAGGAATAAACCATCATTTACAGTGTATAATTATAACATTAATAATAATCTTTATTTCTACCCAGCAAGTACTGTAAAAATGCCCATTGCTTTATTGGCTCTAGAAAAATTAAATGAACTAAATATTAAAGGCCTCAACAAAGCAACTACAATGATTACTGATAGTTCTGCAAAAGTACAAGACTTTGTTTATACTCAACCCAATGCTGCCGATAGCAGACCTACTATTGAAAACTACATCAAACAAATATTTTTGGTAAGTGATAATGACGCCTTTAATAGGTTATATGAATTTCTTGGTCAAGAATATATTCAGAAAAAGTTGACTGAAAAAGGATATCCAGATGCCATTATTCGTCACCGTTTGCAAATCAGCAGAACGCTCGAACAAAATTCAATAACCAACGCAGTTAAGTTTTATGATACTACTGGTAAACTTGTTTATGAACAACCAATGCAAATTAGCAATGCTGTATATCCTCCTTTGGATGTTAAGCTGGGTAAAGGTTATATGAGTAAAGGCAAATTAGTAAACGAGCCATTTTCTTTCGAAAATAAAAATAGAGTCTACTTACAAGATTTACAGAATATACTTCAATCTGTTTTATTTCCAGAACAAGTTAATAAAAATCAACGCTTTAATTTAACCAATGACGACTATCAATTTGTGCGTAAGTATATGAGCATGTTCCCCAGAGAAAGTGATTTTCCTAATTATGACTCTTCACATTACTGGGATGCTTATTGTAAGTTTTTGTATTATGGATCGGAGAAAGGCAATAAAAACACTTCATTCAGAATTTTTAATAAAGTAGGTGATGCTTATGGTTTTTTAATTGATGTAACTTATGTAGTAGACTTCGATAATAATATTGAATTCATGTTAAGTGCTTCAATTTCTTGTAACCAAGATGGTATTTACAACAACGATCACTATGATTATGAAACCATTGGTTATCCATTCATGAAAAATTTAGGTCAAGCTGTTCTCCAATACGAGTTATCTCGAAAACGGAAGCAAAAGCCTGATCTAACTAATTTTACATTTACATATAAGTAAATTGTCATTAACTTGATTGTTTTTACTTACTTTACAGACTTTACAAACACTATAAACTTTATAAACACAAATGGAACTTTCTTCTTTATTGACCCGATTTAATGAACCTGAGACATTAAAAATGGCCAAACTAGGTCGCGAATTAAGAGCAAGTGGTATAGATGTTATTGATTTGAGTTTGGGTGAGCCAGACTTCAATACTCCTCAACACATTAAAGAAGCTGCAATAAAAGCCATTAATGATAACTGGAGCCACTATACACCAGTTGCTGGTTTCATGGATTTGAGAGAAGCAGTTTGTACAAAATTAAAGCGCGATAATAATTTAGATTATCTGCCGGAAAATATCATCACTTCAACAGGTGCTAAACAAAGTTTAGCCAACGCAATTTTGTCTTTGGTGGATGAAAATGATGAAGTTATTATTCCAACACCTTATTGGGTAACTTATTCCGAATTAGTAAAAATTGCTAGGGGTAAAGTGGTAGAAATTAGAACCAGTGTAGAAAATAAATTTAAAGTAACTCCTGCACAAGTTGAAGCCGCAATTACACCTCGTACCAAAGTATTCATGTTCTCTTCTCCTTGTAATCCAACTGGGGCTGTATATAGTAAAGAAGAATTAGCTGCACTTTCGGAAGTATTTAAAAAACATCCGAATATAATTATTCTTGCTGATGAAATTTATGAATACATCAACTTCATAGGCAAACATGAAAGCATTGCTCAATTCAATGATATTAAAGATCGTGTTGTTTTAATTAACGGATTGAGTAAAGGATTTGCAATGACTGGTTGGCGTTTAGGGTATACTGCTTCTAATACTACTATTGCAAAAGCTATGGAAAAAATTCAAGGTCAGTTTACAAGTGGAGCAAGTTCTATCACCCAAAAAGCAGCAGTAGCCGCTCTTACAGGCGACCTACGACCTTCTTTAGCAATGTCTGAAGAGTTTACTAGAAGGAGAACCAGAACGTTAGAATTGGTTAAAGCGATTCCAGGATTTAAATGTTTTGAACCCGAAGGAGCTTTCTACGTTTTTCCAGATGTAAGTTACTATTATGGAAAAACAAATGGTACTGAAACTATTAAAAATGCTGCTGATTTTAGTATGTATTTATTAAACACAGCAAATGTTTCTTCTGTAATGGGTGATGCATTTGGAGAACCCCTTTGTGTTCGTTTTTCTTTTGCCAATAGCATGAACAACATAGAACGTGCATGGAGTAGAATTGCTGATGTGTTGGGGAAATTAAAATAGTTAATTTCCCGCATGATTGATCCGGTAAAAGCAGAATTATTTACCAATAGACTTGCATAAGTATTGAATTTATTTTGTTACACAAGCTCTTTTTCGGTTTATGCTGTTGGTGGAGCTTTGGAAACGATTTGAGTTTGAAGGAAAGCTAAAATGCTGGTGTTATGAAATAAAGAGAAATTGATTATTCGGAAATTAGATCAACTTTTTGTAAATCAAAACTGAAGATGGTTCCTTTTTTTGCTTCGCTTTCCACCGTTAATACAGATCCCAATCTTTCGGAAAATTCTCTAGCCAAAATTAATCCCAATCCACTGCCTTCCTCCATATTGGTTCCTTTGCGAGAGCTCTTTCTATTTGTTCCAAAAAGATTATTTTTTACCTCATCAGTCATACCGATACCAGTATCAGCAACCAACACTTTTATTTTATCTCCACTATTTTTAGCACTAACAGTAATAGAACCATTTTCAGTAAACTTAATTGCATTGATTATGAGATTTCGGAGTATAAAAAGCAACATATTTTCATCGGTATTTACCTGATATTCTATTGGCACTTTATTAATCAGTAAATTTTGTTTAACTGAACTTGTAATATCCAATTTTTTAAATTCATTTTCTACTAATTTACTTAAGTTGAGTGATGTTAATTTTACTGATGATTTTTTCAACAAGATACCTCCCCAATCTACCAGATTGTTAAGCAGGTTAATTGTATTGTCCATTTGATTACCTATAATAACAATAAAATCATCCATTTCTTCAGATGATATATCGCAACTCTTTTTTAAATCAAGCATATTTTTTAAAGATGCAATTGGGCTTCTTACATCATGCGCAACTATAGAAATTATTTTATTTTGAATTACACTCAGTTCCTCTAGGTGATTTTTCTGACTTTCTACAATCTCATTTTTTGCGCTCATTTCTATATTTCGCAACCGAAGTTCAAACAATTTAATTACCTGTTTGGAGAGAACACCCAGTGCAAAAATTTGATCTTCATTTAATGATCGTGGAACTGTATCTAGAACGCAAAGAGAACCAAGGTTGTACCCATTGTTAGTAACTAATGGAATACCTGCATAAAACCGAATATGTGGGTTGGAAACTACAAGGGGATTATCAATAAATCGTTCATCTAATTCTGCATCTTTTACTTCCAAAATGCCATTTCCCAAAATAGTATGTGCGCAAAATGAAATGTTCCTGTCGGTTTCAACAACATCTAACCCTTTCTTTGCTTTAAACCATAGACGGTTAGTATCTATCAAAGTGATCAACGATATGGGCACTTTGCAAATACGTGATGCTACTTCTACTATTTCATTAAAATCCTCATCAGGCTGTGTGTCTAAAACCGACATCCGGTAGAGTTCCTGTAATCTTTCTGATTCATTTGTTGGTATAGTTGCAGAGATCATTGAATTTAGTATTACTACATTTAAAATTAAACTAATATACGTAAATTATTCTGCAGTAGTTCTTCATGTATTTTTATTACCTGTGGAATTAATAATTCTTGTTCATTGTTATTAATTACCCAATCACATAATTTCATTTTTAATGATTGATTAATTTGTTGATCCATTCTTAGTATTACCGATTCCCTTGTTACATTGTCTCTACTCATAACTCTTTTAATTCGTATTGCATTGGGAGCGCTTACTCCAATTATACCATCAAGTTCTTCTGCCGATCCTGATTCAAAAAACAGTGCTGCTTCTTTTATTACATAGGGTGAAGTTTGCTTCGCAGCCCAAATTTTACCCTCTCTAAAAGTTGCAGGATGTACAATTGAATTTAAAACAGCTAATTGAAATGGGTTGTTAAAAACAATATTGGCAATGTAAGATCTGTTTAATTGATTATTAATATATGCATTTGCCCCAAAAGAATTTATTATTTCTCTACGTACATCCATATCATTTTGCATGATTGATTTTGCAATCTGATCTGCATTAAATATTGGCACATCCAATTGAGCAAAAATATCGGCTACTGTAGATTTTCCGCTGCCTATTCCACCTGTTAATCCAATTATTAGCATAATAAAATAAGAGTCGGAAATGCAAGATTACCGGCAATAAAATTAAACCTTTAATTGATATTGATTACTTTTTCTCAGCAATTGGCTTATTAATAGCCAGAGTCCACTCCATGCTTATTGAAGATTTTTCGATTTTTAAGTAGCTACCTGGGTTCACTTCCATCTGGATAGTATTGTCTTCATTTACTTTGTTGATTGAACCATGTATACCAGCAATGGTTACAATTTTGTCGCCCTTCTGCATATTATCAATGAACTTTTTTTGATCTTTTGCTTTTTTAGCTTGCGGGCGAATCATAAAAAACCAAAATACAAGTACGATGGCACCCATCAATACTAACTGAACTGTACCACCCTGTTTAGGATCGGCAGATAAAATAATTGAAACTAATGAGAACATGTTATTGTGTTTTTAATTGTTGAATTTCTCCAGTAAAGGTAATCGTATGAGTAATACCATTATTCAAATTTGCTGTTACGAAAATATTTTTAGTTACTGTACCCGGATGAGATTTATTGCTATCAAATGATGCAGTGATATTTCCTTTTCCTCCTATAGGAATGGCGTTTTTTGTATAATTTGCTACAGTACACCCACATCCTGGTTTTACTTCTGTTAAATACAATGGATGATTACCAGTATTGGTAAACTCAAACAGAATATTTGTTTTTTCGCCCATATTAATTGTTCCAAAATTAATGATAGTATCCTTCCAACCAATGGTAGTGTAAGCAGCAGTATCTTTAATATGTTGATCTGCAATTATTATATCGCTTGATGAATTACTGCATGCAGTTAATAGGGAAGATAAAAAAATAAAAAAATAGTAAATCAATTTCATACTATTTTGATTTATTATTAAAACTAATCTTATTTATTTTTCCTTCTGATGTCATCTCCTTGTGAATATTATCTAATATTCCATTAACAAATTGCCCACTTTGTGCAGTGCTATAGTCTTTGGCCAAATCAATGTATTCGTTGATGGTAACTTTTGTTGGAATTGTTTCGAAATATATCAACTCGCAAATACCCATTCTCATTAATATCATATCGAGTTGTGCGATTCTATCGGCATCCCAATTTTTTAATTTTGGTTTAATTAATTCTGCACAATATTCTTTTTTATCGATGGCTGTTTTTAATAAGTCTCTTGCAAAATCCCATTTATCTCCACTCATTAACTGATCTAATTGAGTAGTGGCTGGTTTTTGAATAAAAGTCAACATCATTTGATCCATCATTTCACCATCATCGTCCCAATTATTAAAATGCTCTTCAATATGATTGATAAAGTCTTCATTCGGCAACATGAATTGAGTAAATATCAATTTAATAATCTCACGTTCTTTTGCCTTATCTCTATTTTGTTCATTAATATATTGGATGTATTCTTTGGATTCGATCAGATTATTATAAATCTTTTTTACAAGATCAACTTCAATTTTTCTTTCTGGATGATCAGCATCTAGGGCTTTTTGATAAGATTTATTTTCGAGTAAAGCCCAAATAAATTCATTGCCTGCAATTTTGATATTTACATTCATATCACTTATTGAGGGCAAATTTTTTAACGCTCTTTTTACTGCATTTGTTTCAGCATATTTGGCTACTTCTGACAAGAAAAAGATCAAGTAAATAAAAAGCTCTCTGCTTTTATCTAGTTGCTTTTCTAAGGTATGTATAGGCTGTTTGAAAGTGTTTACAGAATCTGCAGACTCAATCATATAGAGCAACTGCATTACTTTTACGCGAATATTTCTTCTACTGATCATTAAACAAGAACTTTTTTAAGCAGCGCGAAGGTAGGGGTTTATGTGTATTTACAAGGGCTAAATGAAAATTTGGCACTCAAATATTGTTATACTTGTCCTTATCTGTCAGCCTGATCAATCCAAAACGCCGCTTTTTATCTTTTACTGAAAAATTGGCTTAATATTTATTTTGGCATAATTATCGAACTACTTGTTTAAATTAACCTAACAACTCAAAATTAATAACGTATGGCGAAGAAAATTAACGTTACTCCTCTACACGACAGAGTAATTGTAAAAGCAGCTGCTGCTGAAGAAAAAACGGCCGGAGGAATCATTATTCCAGATACTGCTAAAGAAAAACCACAACGTGGTGTAATCGTAGCTGCTGGCAAAGGCAAAATTGACGAACCTATGACTGTGAAGGTAGGCGACACCGTATTATACGGTAAGTACGCTGGTACTGAAGTGCAAATAGAAGGTCAAGATCTGTTGATCATGAGAGAAAGCGATCTTTTAGCAATAATCTAGTTGATCTTATCAATCAAAAAAATAAATTACATAATTAAAAATTAAATTATATGGCGAAGCAAATATTCTTTGATATTGAAGCTAGAAATAGAATGAAAAAAGGCGTTGACACACTTGCCAACGCAGTTAAAGTAACATTAG
>JAYTXG010000050.1:0-3061 GCA_043743375.1 Sphingobacteriia bacterium | reverse complement strand
AAACTAATTTCAGGTGCATTTTTATTGAGCAAATTAAAGCCAGAAGCATCTGGAACCGCATTGGCTTTTGCCTTTTTATTTACTAATTCTTTAATTTTTTGTAAGCCAGTATGATCTTTAAACTGATCAGACGATTCATTAACTAATACTTTAAGTTCATCGGCATTTAATGTGCGAGATGCCATGCCTAAAGCGTAATATTTTGCAGCCGGACTTTTACTTTCCTTAATAAAACCACTAATAATAGTATTCATATTTTTAATCTGCGATTCTCTCTCTGTTTTAGCGATTGATAATAAACTATCGCTGCCAGGCTTTTTTTGCAATGTATCGATTTGTTTAAAAATGGCGTAGAGTACGGCGTCTTGCTTTTTATAGTTTTCAAATAATGCATGTAAACTTTCCGATGCTTTAGATCCAGTGATTTTGTACTCGGTGTATTTATTTACATCTAATGCAACTTCAACTACATCATTATCGTTCACAATCAATACATCTGGCCCGTTTTCTAAAACCAATCTATACAATCCCTCTTCTCGTGCAATTCCTTTTAACGAAAAGTTTCCATTTTTTTCAATTCTACCAGAATCTAAAATAATTGGGTTTTCTGCTCCAAAAGGGAGCTCCTCTAAAAATACTTTTGTTGAAACGGCATTTTTTATTGTGCCTGTAACTGTAAATCCCCCATATTTTTTTTGCTGACAAGCAGTTAAAAAAATGACTATTCCAATTAACACCAACGATACTTTTTTCATATAATTATTTTAGTTTTTCTTGTAATAATTGAGTTACTAATTTAGGATCAGCCTTTCCCTTACTTCTTTTTTTAACTTCTCCAATAAACAAACCAATTAAGCCTTTTTTACCTTTTTTATATTCGGTAACCTTATCGGGCATTGATTCTAAAGCTTCATCTATCCATGTTGCTAATTCACTTGTATTACTAACCTGCATCAATTGTAATTCTTCTGCTATACGCAGTGGGCTATCATTCTTTTCAATTATAATTGGTAAAATTTTTACAGCCGCTACCGAAAAATTTACTTTTCCTTCTTCTACTAATTGCATTAATTCAATTAATAATATTGGCGCTAAATTAAAGTCATTAAAATCTTTTTGTTGTGTATTTAAAAATTGACGAATAGGTCCAAGCATCCAATTAGCAGTTATTTTATATAGTACAGTATGTTTAATTACCTGCTCAAAATAATTAGCAGTTGCTTTATCCTCACTTAATTGCGCAGCATCGTAATTGCTTAGTCCATACTCTTGTTGGTACTTAATGAACAAGCTTTCTGGTAGTACCGGTAGGGCATTTTTAATACGCTGTATATACTCATCGGTTAATACAAATGCGGGCAAATCGGGATCGGGGAAATACCTGTAATCATTGGCTTCTTCTTTATCTCTCAAAGAAAATGTAGTATCATTTGTTGCATCAAAACTTCTGGTTTGTTGCTTAATTGTATTGCCCTTTTCAACTTCATCAATCATGCGATTGATTTCTACTTCAATGGCTTTTTTTACATTCCGTATTGAATTCAAATTCTTTACCTCTACTTTCGTACCTAATACAGTTGCTCCTTTTAATCGGATAGAAACATTTGCATCACACCTCAAACTTCCTTCTTCCATATTACCATCACAGATATTGAGCCATCTAACTAGTTTACGAATTTCTGTTACAAATTGCCATGCTTCTTCGGCAGAAAAAAGATCTGGTTCGGTTACAATTTCTATTAATGGAGTGCCAGCACGATTTAAATCGATGCAGGTGTTGCTATCATCTATATCGTGTATGCTTTTGCCAGCATCTTCTTCTAAATGAATTCTGTTTAGTTGAATATATCTCTCACCCTCACTTGTTTTAATTTTTATTTTTCCTCCTTTGCAAATAGGAGTAGTGTGTTGAGATATTTGATAACCTTTTGGCAAGTCGGGATAGAAGTAATTTTTTCTTGCAAAATAATTTATTTGAACTATTTCACAACCACATGCCAATCCCATTTTAATAGCATATTCAATTGCCGTTTTATTTGTTTTTGGTAAAGTGCCAGGGTGCCCAAGTGTAATAGGACTCACATGCGTATTTGGTGCTGCTCCAAAAGCAATACTATCTCCACAAAATAACTTGCTATTGGTAGAAAGTTGCGCATGCACTTCTAAACCTATTACTGCTTCGTATTTATTGGCATTAATCATAAATCAATTCTCTTACTTTTGCAATTACTGCTTCTAAGTTAGATGCATCTTGTCCGCCCGCAGTTGCCAATGTTTTTTGACCGCCACCGCCGCCTTTTATTAAAGGAGCAACCTGCTCTTTAATAATTTTAGTTGCTTCTAAACCTTTTTGAGAAACTATGCTGTCCGATAAAAGCACGCTTACAGATGCTTTGCCGCCAATGTTCGCACAAAGCACTACTAAGTAATTCTTGCCTAAATTCTCTTTTAAATCGAAGGATAATTTTTTTAAATGATCTGCATTGCTAACCTCTACAACTTTTCCAATAAAAAATGCTTTTTCAGTTTCAGAGAATGGAAAAGGAACTCTTTCCCCTAATAAAATTTCTTTAATTGAGGTCAACTGTTTGGCTTCTAAGCTTTCTATTTTTTTTTCTAACGCTTGTTTTTCTAAAATAATTTTTTCTACTGCTCTATATGGATCCTGCGTTTTAAGCAAAGTTCCAATTTCCTTTAAACTCGTAAATTGTTCATATATAAAGTTGTATGCTTTACTTCCTGTGATTGCTTCTATTCTTCTAACACCAGCAGCAACGGCAGATTCGGTAGTTATTTTTAGTAAGCCTATCATACCTGTATGCATTACATGCGTTCCTCCGCATAATTCAACTGAGTAGTTAGGGTCTATAACCACAACACGAACAATATTTCCATATTTCTCTCCAAATAAAGCCATGGCTCCCAATTTCAACGCTTCCTCTTTGGGCATTTCCGTTATTACTACAGGTATATTTTCCCTGATTCTTTCGTTCACCATTTTTTCGATCAGTCGAATTTCTTGCTCCGTTACTTTAGCAAAATGCGAAAAATCGAAACGAAG
>JAYTXG010000049.1:0-2307 GCA_043743375.1 Sphingobacteriia bacterium | reverse complement strand
GGACTAATTGCTTATGCAAGTATTTATAAAGCTTTGGCAATTGGTAATTTATGTATGTTTTTTGAACAAATTCCTTCTGCTCCAGGAACTACAGGTAGCCCAGCTAAATTTCAAACAAGAATTGATGGATTAAAAAGAGCTGTTATTACTTTGCAAACTGCTCAAGCTGCATTAACAGCGAATGCACCAGGTGCTGATTTTTATGCCAATGTTCCCTCTAGTGTAAACATCAATTTCTTCAACAATACCATTAATGCATTAATTGCTCGATACAGTTTATTTGCAGGTGATTTTGCAACTGCTATAACTGCTTCTAATGCTGTTACAATATCATATGGAAGTTCAATTCATGCATTCGATGCGATAACTACAAATCCTATCTTTACGAATGTAACTGCTACCAATAATATTTATCAGATACTTGATTCAACACTAGGGTTGCCAACTGCATTGGCACCAGACTTAACTGATCAAAGAATACCGTTTTATACAAGTATTAATGCTACAGTGGCCCCAAGATATAGAATCAAAGGATTTTTTGATGGTACTACAAGGTCAATTCAAATTTATCTTCCAGATGAAATGAAGTTGATTAGAGCAGAATGTTTTGTACGCCAATCTGCTCCTAATTTAGCGGGCGCTGTTACAGAAATTAATGCAGTAAGGCAACAATTACCTGCTAGTGATCCTGTTGGTGTTGGAGGTGGAACTACTGCTTATTCGAGTACTGTAGATGCGGCATCTTTATTAGCTGAAATCTACCGCCAGCGTTGTTTAGAGCTGTGCATGAGTGGCATGCGTTTAGAAGATAACAGAAGATTAGGCAGGCCAGCAATAGAAAGAAAAAGAACTTACTTTCCTTATCCTTCACGTGAAAGAGATAATAACCCTAATACACCAACAGATCCGGCAAACTAAATTTAGAAAAATAAATGCCTAAAAAAAACCGCTCAATTTGAGCGGTTTTTTTTAGGACTACACATTAACTATCGTTCAGCTATGTTTTTTAAATTGGCTAAATTTCTTTCAATTAAAGTTCCAATGATTTTATCATTCATCATTGAACTAAATTTTTCCCAAGGATACCATTTCACTTTTTGAATAAACTGCCATTGAACAATTGTATTTTTTGTGCTACTATCTCCAATTAAACGAATAGTACTAACTTGATCAGAAGAAGAATTATTTTTCCAACTACTTATAATAGTTGTATCAGTTAGTGTGGTAATGGCAACTGATGTATTACCAAGCATTGCAGAAATGGAATCATAAACAATTACATTTGAATTGTTCATACCATCTACCCATGATTTCCATTTGCGCAAATCGCTAACCAATAAATAAATAGGCTGCTTATAAGATTTAATATCAATAGCCCTAGAAACAACAACAGTTGAAGGAAATAGAAAACTGATACAAGTAGCCAATAACCCCAATGCCAAAATGCTAATGAAAGCTAACTTAATCACCCTCATATTATTCCCATTTAAAAGTCTTAAAAGCCAATGCATAAACCAACACAATCCATATTCCTAAAATACCTAACTCCTTTGTACAATCTAATAATCCAGCGCCTTCAAAAGCAATATTTCGCATCGCATTATTAAAATGTGTTAAAGGCAAAACTCTACAGATTGGCTGTAACCAGGCAGGGAAAGATTCAATAGAAAAAAAAGTACCAGCTAACAAGAATTGAGGTAACGTTATTAAATTAGCAAAGGGCGGAATGGTACTCTCCGTTTTTGCTACACTACTTACAATAAAACCAAATCCCATAAATAATATCAATGCTACAAAACTTAAAAGCATGATATCTAAAAATGTTATGAACCCATTTACCAATGTAAAACTAAATACAAAATGTCCGACCCCAATTATAACAATTGCAGTAAGCATTTGAAAAATTACTCTACTAATAGCTTCCCCTAAAACAATATAGGATCGCTTGATAGGTGTTGCATAAAAACGTTTTAGTACCAATTGTTGACGCAGGTTAAAAAACAAAAAGGCTACTCCAAAAACACCCGAACTTAATAAAGAAAACCCGAGTTGACCAGGCAATATAAAGTCAATAGTTCTGTAGACCCTACCCGGAACTTGTTTGATGTCTTTATTAATCACTGCAATAGTTGAAGTGCTGGGATATTTTTTTTGATTAATTTCTGCAATAACCGCATTTAAAATCGATTGCAATACTTGTAAATTCTGTGGATTCACCGCTTCAGAACTAGTAAGGGTAATTTTATAAGGCGTATTTGCTAGTCCCGTTGGCTGAATATCTATTATTGCTGTAACCCTTCCCTTTTC
>JAYTXG010000048.1:0-1502 GCA_043743375.1 Sphingobacteriia bacterium | reverse complement strand
GCAATGAGTGGCGATTTAACTACTAATCCAGCACAGGGAGATGTTCCTTTCGGAACCATCAGTACAATTAGTGAAAGCCCGTTGAGATTCGGATTAATTTATACTGGTTCTGATGATGGAAATATTCAAATAACTAAAGATGGTGGTTATAGCTGGACACTACTTAACAATCGTCAATTACCAAAAGGTTTATATGTTAGTAGGGTAACTGCAAGTTCTTTTAAAGAAGGCAGGGTATATATCTCATTAAATGGATATAGGAATGATCATTTTAATTCTTATGTGTACATGAGTGACGATTATGGTGCAAACTGGAAGCAGATTGCAAAAGACTTACCAGCAGAACCAGTAAATGTGGTGAAAGAAGATTTGACCAATGAAAATATTATTTACACTGGCACTGATGGAGGATTGTATGTAAGTATTGATGGTGGAATTAGCAATATGATGTGGAGCAAGGGATTGCCCTACAGCGTTCCTGTTCACGATATTGTTATTCAGCCCCGTGAAAATGAAATCGTTTTAGGAACTCATGGTCGCAGTATTTATATAGCCAATTTAAATGAAGTGCAAAAGTTGTTGAAGAATCCTGACTATAGAGCAAAGCGTGAAGCAGAAGTAGGTAAGTAATTAAACATTCATAACTATCCAAAGATCTTGGCCACCTAGTTTTTCTGGGTGGCTTTTTCCTTCGTAGGATGCTTTGATTTTAAAAAGCTGCTCTAGAATAGTACGAAAAGTAATTGGGTCATTATATGTAGTCAACAAATGATGCCCGTCTTTTTTATATTCATTGGTAATTGATCCACTAGTTTCAATAAACATTTGTTCTTTAATACTAAGCTGATCGAAATAATATTTTCCATGTGTAGATATTATGGCAATTGCATTTTGTTGCATTATTCTTTTTAATTCCTTTAGCCAAAATAGTTGTTCGTTTTTATGGATATGTGTTAATACTGATATTCCGTAAACTAAATTAAAAAAGGAAGAAGGATAGGGTAGATGTTTATATTCAATTACATCAAATAAAATATTAGGAATATGCAATCTATTCCATTCAATTCTCTCTTTATTAATATCTGCTCCGTAGCATATTGCATCTTGTAAAACTAATGGTGTATGTTGTATAATCCTTCCAACGCCACATCCCCAATCGAGCACATAAGTTTTGTCGTTTTGATTTGAAGAATGCAGATGATAATAGGCTATGATTTCCTTAGCAGCGATTTGGCCATCAGTAAAAAATAATTCGTAATTTAATTTAAATGTTTCAAAAAGATCGCGGTTAGGAGGAATAGACTTTGTGGGGTTTTTTAATTTAAATTTATTATTTCGATTAAAGTGGATTATATATTGCCAATAGAAGTTGCACTCATTTATAGTGGTTTGCAGGGCTATTGTTCTAAATATTTTTTTGGTAAACCTTTTTAGCATTATTTAATTAATCAGAATATGATAAATATACAAATAAAAAAGGCCCCGATAAATGGGGCCTTTTT
>JAYTXG010000047.1:0-2021 GCA_043743375.1 Sphingobacteriia bacterium | reverse complement strand
GGATTGGTAGCAGGCTTACAAAAAGAAGATTATGACTTAATTGGTCGCTCTTTAGAAGATGTATTAATAGAGCCGGTCAGAAGTATATTAATTCCAGGCTTTGATTTGGTAAAACAAAAATGTAAAGAAGTTGGTGCATTGGGTGGAGGAATTTCTGGTTCTGGTCCGTCTATATTTATGTTGAGCAAAGATGAACATACTGCTTATCAAGTAGAAGTGGTAATGCATGAAGTGTTTGATGCAATTTCACTCGATCATCGTACTTATGTTACTACCATTAATAATGAAGGTATAAAATTTATAAATTAAGGTTTAAATATAGTTTGCTGTAATGAATTATTATAGTCTCAATAAAAAAGCACCTAATGTAAGTTTTAAAGAAGCTACCATTCTTGGGCAAGCTCCAGATAAAGGTTTGTATTTTCCCTCCACCATACCATCAATTGATAAAACGCTCATTGCGAATATTGCTAATATTAAAAAAGAAGAGCTTGCTTTTAAAATCATGTTGCCTTATGTTGAAAATACGATTGATGAAGAAGCATTATTTGAGATTATAAAAGAAACCATTGATTTTGAATTTCCTCTGGTGCCAATAAATAACCAGATTTCATCGCTCGAATTATTTCACGGACCTTCATTGGCATTTAAGGATGTAGGTGCAAGATTTATGAGTAGGTGTTTAGGGTATTTTTCAAAAGATCAAACCAATAAAATTACAGTGCTAGTTGCAACTTCTGGAGATACTGGCGGAGCGGTTGCCAATGGTTTTTTAGGAGTAAAAGGGGTAGATGTAGTTATACTTTATCCATCAGGAAAAGTAAGTCCAGTGCAGGAATTACAATTAACTACATGCGGCCAAAATATTACCGCCCTAGAAGTGGATGGTAGTTTTGATGATTGTCAGGCTATGGTTAAAGAGGCATTTATGGATGCCGATTTGAATAAAAAAATACAAATAACTTCTGCCAATTCAATTAATGTGGCGCGTTGGTTGCCTCAACAGTTGTATTATTTTTTTGCTTATCAGCAATGGGTAGATGAAGACGATCCTCCAGTAATAGCAGTACCTAGTGGAAATTTCGGTAATATTTGTGCGGGAGTTTTGGCATTTGTAAGCGGGCTTCCAGTTCAACATTTTATTGCTGCTTGCAATGTAAATGATGCTGTGCCTGAGTTTTTGCGTTCAGGTAACTTTACACCGCAACAATCTATACCTACAATATCAAATGCAATGGATGTAGGTAATCCAAGTAATTTTATTCGGGTGATGGAATTGTTTAGTAATAATTTTGATAAAGTAACTAATGTTATTGCTGGATATACTATTTCAGATGAAATTACTAAACAAACAATTGCTAATGTATTTCAACAACACAAATATATATTAGATCCGCATGGAGCTGTTGCTTTTAACGCATTGGAACAGTACTTGCAAACGCATACCAATCAAAAAGGATTTATTTTGGAAACAGCACACCCAGTTAAGTTTTCTGAAACAGTAGAAGCTGCTATAGGAAAGCTTATTGAAGTTCCAGCAACGGTAAAAGCCTTGTTTGGAAAGGAAAAGAAAAGCATTCAAATAAAGCCCAATTTTAAATCGTTGAAAGAATATTTATTGAATTGAGCATTTTAGAGTTTAGTTTTATTTATATATGTGTGCTAAAAGAAATCTACTCTTCTTTTTTTTAATACTTCAATTACAGCTATTCGCTTTCCAGCAATTGCTAGTTCAAAATATGAAGGGGAACAGTTACAGACAAATCAGTCTAAATAATTTTAGCTGGTGCATCAATTGAAATAAAAGGTACGAATACTAAAACAGTTATTGCAAATGCTTCGGGTAATTTTATACTCAAAAAAATCAGTTTAAACAGTTGTATGACCCAGTTGGCAAACAAATTAAATATGCTTATTTATTTGGGCTGATTCTTGTAATTGGGTATATGGGTGATTTTTAAATCAAACATGAAATGTTGCATATTTAACACTTTAAAGCTTTATTTAAACCAAATGTGTAA
>JAYTXG010000046.1:0-2186 GCA_043743375.1 Sphingobacteriia bacterium | reverse complement strand
TAGGTATTGCTTAAAAAAAGCAATAGCCGCATCTTTCTGTTGGTCGGTAATGTCCATCAATTTATATTTACGTTCCATCATATGATTCATTTCGGCGGTCTTTCGAATGCGATTAAAATCGGTTGTTGAAATTTTGGAAATAATTTGCGCTTCCTTTTGCCGCCACACTTCCGCATCAATTAATTGATCGGCCTGTCTGCCATTTACAGGAATTTTATCTACCAATTGTTTCCTAAATTTTATCTTTAAAACTTGTAACATCTGAGGCTTACCCATGGTATCATAGGCTGAGTTATAACTCAATGTAATTAATGCACAGGGTGCATATGCTTCGCCTGTTTTTAATTTATTGGAGAGGTATTTCAACTGATCGCCAGATAATCCGAGTGCTATGTATTTTTTTATCACTGTTTCATCAACCTCTTTAGCGGTGCTGAAAGTATCGTTGGTATTGTCTTGAATTTTTTGCTTTTGTAAAATGGCCCAGTATTGAATCTGACCAATGGCATCTACTTTATCCGAAGCCACATGCTGCTGCTCTATCAGTGCTTGTTTCTCGCAGTAATTAAATAGTTCCCTTTGTTCTTCAGGAGTCCATACAGTAACCTTGTCTTGCGCAGTTGAAAAATGAGGAAAGCTGCAGAAGAGAAAGCTGCAAAATAGAATTGATAAAAATTGTAGATAATGTTTTTGCATAAAAAAAGGTTACATAAAATTAATGAATATTGAAGAATAAGTTGACTTAATAATAAGGTCATTTACCAAAAACAATAAACCCCTAAGTTTGTAGGGGTTTATTGTTTGTAAGCCTGAAAATAATTAAATATAATTATTAATGAAGATGATTTTACAATTAATGTTTAATTGGTTTAGGTACGTTTTTAACTGGTTTTGATTCGTGTTTAACAAGAGGTGTTTTCTTCACCTTTTTTTCTTCACCTTCATGTTTTTCTTCACCTTCATGTTTGCCTTTACTAAGTAATTCTTTTTTTTCTTTTAAATTATTTTTATCTGTTTTGTATGTAGACTGGTTAGTCTTTTTTTGCAGCTCGTAACGATCTTTAATGATGTCCATTTGTGCTTTACGTTGCGCAGATGTAAGATTTTTTTGAGACTCCAATGCTTTCATATCAGTGTTGTAAGCAGCCTGGATTGTTTTCTTTTGTGCTTCATAACGATCTTTAAATTGGTCTTGTTGCTGTTTAATCTGCGTTTCAGGCATTTCCTTATCCTGCGCTTTTAAAGAAAAACTACTCGCAGTTAAAGCGGCAAAAAGAATCGGTAATAATTTTGATTTCATAACGTTTTTTTTAAATTTTTAATAATTGGTAAATAAAATGTTTGTACTCTAAATCATATGGGGCAATTGCCATGCCAATATTTGCTAATTTCATAAATGCTTCCTTAAAATTTCACGTACACCCCAAATTCAGCATAAAAAACATTATCCAATTTTTGTGTAATAAAAGTACTTCCCCCTGGTGCCGTAAACGAAATAGGGTTTTGGGGTATTGCATAGGTAGGTGTTAAGTATAAGCCCCATTTTTTGGCATCATATGAAATTGGCATGGATAATTCATAATCCAATACACCAAATTTATTTTGTTGAACCTGCACCACATTTGTATTACCATTTTTTTTCTTTGGCTTGTTTTTAACATAGTTCTGATAGAAATTTTGAGTACCCACATTCACTGCTAATGTAGGGGTTATATACCATGAATTTACTTCGTCTCCTAAGCTAAAAGAATGGGCAAGAGATGCATCTAAGGAAACATCTGTTTGGCTCGAAAACATCAGGTTAATACCACCATTAACTGTAATAAAACCGGGATCATAACTAATATTACCGCCTAAAGAGCCTTTTGATTCTGACCGAACGGCCGTGCTGGAATTATTATAGAAATCTTTACTAGCATAAACACCACCGCTTACTTTGTCGCTTATATTAAAATCATAACCTGTTACTAAAGAGAACAAATCAATGCGACTTTCAGCTGAACTTGATAGATAGGATAGTGAACCGCTGATATAAAAGCCGCTCTTATCATAATATCCTAAAGAAGGAGTTATGTATGGTAAAGTAAGCGAATCTTTTCTTCCATTGTAAACAGCATTGGTAAGATAACTTGTAGCAAATTTAAAGTAGCCAGTCTTCTTTTCTAATTTTTTACTTTCATCTTTAG
>JAYTXG010000045.1:0-1743 GCA_043743375.1 Sphingobacteriia bacterium | reverse complement strand
GATCTCCAACTATTTTTATTAAAATATCCAACCCAACCTGCTTCTAGGCTTAGATTCGTATTTTTTAGTTTACCCTCAGCTGTAATATCTGGCAACATGGCATACACACTATTATCCCAAGATGGTCGTAACCCGATATTTAATTTAAAATTAGGCGTAGTAAATACAACTGCTGGGTTAATATAAAATAGATTATTGGTAATACTTACAGATGGAACTGTTTGCAAATTAGTTTTTGCAATATCTGCTTTAAATTCAAGTTTAAAAAAAAGCAATTTACTTAGTACTTTTTCAATGGGAACTTTTACTAACAGGTTGTCTTCTGTAGTATTTTTATTATCAGTAAAGCGATAATAACTCAACTGAGGATGAAAATTAATACCGGTTTTATTTATTTCTTTATTTGTTACTCCTAGTTCAAATGCAACTGTATTATATATTTGTTTTAATTGGTCTTTTGTATAATTAAGTGTTGATGGCTTAAAGCCATATAAATACTGAGTAACAGAATTAAAAAAAGCGTGGGCAGTCCACTCAAAACCAGCAGAACTGTTTAGTATGGTATACACATCCAAATTAAATTTACTGTATTGCTGAGCAAAAATTGTTGATTTAGAACTTAGATAATCTGCCTGCAATGATGTAATTGATTTTTTCCCATCACCAAATGAAAACCTACCTTCCCCGTAGAATGTATTAAAATTTCCAGCACCAATTTTAATACGATGATTATTAATCCAGGCCACTCCAGAATCACTGGGCAATGCCAAAGGTTGTATTGCTATTGGCTGATAAGAAAAGAATAAATTAGAGGAAGGCACTTTATAAGAAATGGGAATTTTAACAGTGTCAAGTAACTCAGTAGCTGCAATGAAATTAATTTTTGCAGCATACTGCAATGAGGGTTTAAATGCAGAAGTGATAACTACTATTTTTGAAGCAGAAGTATCAGTTAGCTCTACATTCTTAATAAGAGTAACTGGTTTTTTAATATTTGTACTGTATGGTTTAATTTTTTTCTTAATTTTTGATGTATTTACTTTTTTCTTATCAAAAGATTGCTTCTTTTTGGTTTTAGAACCTTGAGAAGTAGCGGCTTTTTTTGATTTCTTTTTTTGAGCAATCCCATCAACTGCAACTGCTGTAACAAACAGTATAAGTAAAAATATTTTTATTATTTTTTTCATTATTACAATTGCTTTATTTCTATTGTACTTTATTTAATTTTTCTTTTAATGCAATTACTTGAAGTAGTTTTTCACCAGCCTCTTTTCTTAGCTCAGGAATTATTGCATTATCTGAAATACTTTTATAAGTAGCTTCGGCATTAAAAAAATCATTCTGTTTAAAATACACATCTCCTATTAATATATAGCTTTTAGTTACCCAATAGTCATAAGATCCATATTTTTTAATTACTTCAAATCCAGCTTTTTCTGCTTCACTCAATTTGTTGTTTTGCAAGTAAATTTGTGCAATTTGATATTGCGATTCGGCAGTAATCTCCGATTTACTTCTATTTATAAGTGATTTAAAACCCAAAAGTGCTTGGTCATTCCTGCCACTTAATTGATCGTTTTTAGCAACTACAAACTCACCCATTAATTGGTCATCTGCAGCAATACCCTTTTCTTGCAGCAACTCGATTGCATTGGGTGCCGCTTCGGCAAATTGTTGCATTTTAAATTGACATCTTAATAGCCCTCTCATTGCTTCTAATCGGTTTTCTTGTTGATTGGCTAT
>JAYTXG010000044.1:0-8201 GCA_043743375.1 Sphingobacteriia bacterium | reverse complement strand
GTTTTAATAACAATGCCTCTAGATGAATTATCGATGTAAATTTCAGGTGCTTTAGAAGTGCTAATTTCCTGACTAACTTCTTTTGATTTTACATCATCTAAATTCTTAAAATTATTTTCCTCACAGTTGCAATTCAAATTACTTATGTTACCCATTCCGGTAATATTTTTTGAAGAAGTTGCAATTGTTGAAAGGGTTGTAGCATTTTGAATGTGTATGGCTGCATTACTTGAGTTAAGCCTTTGTGCTGATACAGGATAATTTTGTGCAAATGATGAAGTGAAGAAAGCTATTGCAATTAATGTTGCCATTGGCTTAGTTAAAAATTGTTGAATGTTCATATTATTTTTTTAAATACTTAAGAAATAAGTGTGGATTGTATCTATTGGTCCGCGGTTTTGTTTATAACGATTGTTGGTTTTGTTCATCTCCAGCTGCAGCTGCTTCAGAACTGTTAATTTTTGTTGATATAGATTAATAAGCTGGTCGAGCAAATCATTATTAATTCCTTGCTTTGCTATAGTTGATTTAATATTCCTTTCTTCTTTCTCCATAAAGTTAATCTGCGTGTTAAAATCTTTAAAATAGTCTGCACTTTCTGCATACATCGGCATAGTACTAATTCTTGCTTTTTGCAGATTGATTACTTGAATAAAACTCGATTCAAAATTTTCTAATGTTATTTTTTCTGATGCTAGCAATACAGAATTATCAAAACTCGATTTTACTTTTTTAGTATTATTTATTTTTGAACTAACTATTTCAGTATTTTTATTATCAGCTAATACCTGAGGTTCAATTGCCTTTTTTACAATTGGTGCTTTTGCTGCTAAATTATTTTGCTTTAGTGTAATTATTTTTTGTTCATTTAATAAATACCAACTCCCTATTCCAGCCAATGCAATTACACAAGCCGCAACTGCCCAACGGAACATTGTTATTATTTGTACTTTTTTTTGTACTGGTTTTATTTTTTGTTCAATATTATTCCAAAGCATTGGAGATGGCTCATCGGCATCTAATTGTACTTTGTTATTTTGAATATATTGTTTAAACTCATCCATGTATGGCTAAATATTTTGTTATGCGTTCTTTTAATAGTTGTTTTGCTCTATGGTACTGACTCTTACTTGTTGATTCACTAATATTCAATTCTTGTGCTATTGCTCTATGCGAATAATCTTCTACAACATAAAGGTTAAATACCTGTTTGCAACCCTCCGGTAATGCTTTTATTTCTTGGTGAATAATGCCCAAATCCACTGTTTTCCACCAATCGGTTGTTTCATCAACAATGTTTTCTAAAACAATCTCATCTGTATCAACAATTACCATGTTTTTTTTAGTGTACCTTATACATTCGTTTATTACAATTCTTTTAATCCATCCCCCAAACTGATCTGCTTCTTTTAGTTGATGTATTTTATTAAAAGCAATAATAAAGGCATCCTGCAAAAGATCTTCTGCATCATTTCTGCTTGCAGCCATTCTGATACAAATATTAAACATTGCCTTACTAAATTGTTGGTACAACCAAGCCTGAGCCGCTGCATCTCCTTTGCAGGCCTTTTTCACAACAGCCGTTTGTATGGTAAGTGCCTGTTCCAATCAGTCTTCTTATATAAGAGTGAGGTTTGATAAAAAGGTTGGAAAAAAGGACCATCTATTTCTAAAAATCAGCTAAAACAGGCTTATTCTGCATTATATCTTCTATTTTAAGCATAATTTCAGCCGATAATAGTGGAAGTGTTTCTAGCGCCTTTAAGTTATCTATCAGCTGCTCTTTTTTTGTTGCACCTAGTATTGCGGTAGTTACATGCGGATTTTTTATACACCAAGCTATACTTAATGAAGCCAAGGAAACACCCAATTCATTAGATAGTGATTGCAATTTTTTTACTTTCTCAATTTTTTCTTCTACATAGGTTTTTTCCTTTAACCAGTCAAAACCCTCTACTGCCAACCTACTTCCTGCAGGAATACCATCATTGTATTTTCCGGTTAGTAAACCAGATGCTAACGGGCTCCAAATGGTAGTTCCTAAGCCTACATTTTTAAATACTTGTAGGTAATCATTTTCCATTTTATTTCTTTCAAATAAATTGTATTGTGGCTGTTCCATGGATGGACCGATTAATCGGTAGGACTGTGCCACCCGATGAGCTTCCATAATTTCAACACCACTCCATTCACTAGTTCCCCAATACAATATTTTCCCTTGTTGAATGAGGGTGTTCATTGTAAACACTACTTCTTCTATAGGAACTGTTTTATCGGGACGGTGACAGTAAAATAAATCTAAATAATCAGTTTGTAAACGTTGCAAAGCTTCATTACAGGCTTCTGTAAGGTGTTTTCGGCTTAAGCCAGTTTGATTGGGTTTATTGCTTGTACCTCTCCAGCCAAAAAAAGCTTTTGATGAAAGTACATAAGAACTGCGATCCCAATTTTTTGCTTTTAAAACACGCCCCATCATTTTTTCACTTTCACCCAATGCGTAAACCTCTGCATTATCAAAAAAATTAATGCCGTTTTCATAGGCAACACCCATTAATTCATCCGCACTAGTATCATTAATCTGTTTGTGAAATGTAACCCAGCTACCGAAACTTAATATGCTTAGCTGAAGACCTGTTTTACCCATTACTCTGTATTCCATGATGAATTATTAATTAAGAAATATGAATTAAAAATTATTGTTTTGTCGGACTTGCTGTACTATCTGGCAAGATAATAAAACTTCCTTGTTGTAAATCATAGTAAGTGATTTGTGTAAATTCTTGATTTGAAGTAAATCCCTTTTTTGCAAATATTTTTTGTCGCGGTTCTCGTTGAGAAATATCTACAAATTTATCGGTATAAAATTTTCCCAAAGTTTGGTCCCAATACAACTCACTGGTAGTAAGCGTATCGCCATTTACTCGAATGATAACAACGCTATCTCTTAAAAATATTTTTCTGTCTTGTTCTAAATATCTACCATATTTAGCGCTTAGTCTTGTTTCTACTTTGGTGCTATCATTGTAAAATTCTACGTATAATGATTTTGGAAATTCTGATTTTAGTGCACTATCTCCTTGGTATCGTAATAGTAATGGAGCAGTTAACTTTGCTTTCATTTTACCATTGGTACTTAAGTAGCTAACAATATCTTTTCCCTCTTCAATCCCGGGCTTTTTTTTACCCAATTGTTTTACTTCATTCACATCGTTTTCACAACCAATCATAAAAAAGCAGCCCATAAAAAAGGCTGCAATACATTTATTGGTATGGTTGTAGTTGTTAATCATATTTACGTTTAATGAACCAATTATCATTCAAACTAAATCCAAAAGTAAATTGAAAAAAACTTTCAGTAATATTATTTAGGCTAGAACCTCTTTTGCCAAATTGAAATGCAGTTTGAACAACGGTGTATTGAGTTTCATAAGCTCTCCATTTGCGAATTGGGAATCCCGCACCCAATGAACCACTCATTGTGTTTAATCCTTTTCCATCTGCATTAATGTAATCCTTGCCAAAATTAAATCCAAATCTGTAGTTCACATTATTCAAATAATTGCGAGTTGCTTGAGGGTTAGGACTAATTTGACCGCCTATTTTTAATAACCAACTATTGCTTAAAGCATTATCTGGTTTATCGTAATAACGATAATTTTGCCATTGTGTGGTGGTAAACTCAACGCCAAAAGACCATAATTCAAAAAGACCTCTAGAGTTATTAAGTGTTTTATGCAATACTACTCCTGCTTCATAAGTTGCAGGCATAGTTATAGTTCCCTTTATATTTTGTTCTTTATAAATACTATCGATAGTAATTAAATTTCCAGTAGCACCTGTAGTAAATGTTTCAGCTTCTCTTGATTGATTGGAAGAATAATTTTGTGTAAAATTGGTTGTTCCGCCAAAACGCAATAAATAATTTTGTGTTGATTTAGTTACACTGTTTTCTATTTTATGAACGGAAAATTCATATTGAACGCCTAAATGTAAAAAAACACCTCCAATATTTGTTTTTGATAATGTGTTAGAGTTGTGATAAGAGACCGTATCATTCAAAAAAATCTTTTTTGTACTTAGGTCTTTTTTGCCAAATCGATAACCCGTATTGAAGCCGATTTGAAAGTTCTTCCACTTTTTACCAATCCCAACAAATGCGTCGTTTAACCCACCGGTTCCTTCATAATTAGTTCCAATACTATCACCTGCTGTTCTCTCACTTGAAGAAATATTGTAATTAATTGTGCTAACTGGTTTTAATCCAAAAGCCATTCCTATACCTTTTCTTTTGTTCAAAGGAAAACCAATAGATAAATAGGCTGGAATAAAATAAACAGAACTAAAAGAACCTGAAGGGTTATTACTTTTTATGTTTCTAGAATCAATTGTTAATGCCACATCATAAGAAATCATGTAAAATGAACCATAAGTAGCTGGGTTATTAAAATTAATAGACTGCCCTACATTATTACTTGAACCGTCGGAATAAGCAGCCTGAATGCCACCCATGCCTCTACTAATAATGTGTTGAGGACCGGTTAAGTTGCCAATTCCATATCTAGAATATGGAGAGTTAACTTGTGCAGTTGAACTAAAAGAGACGATGATTAAACTAACCACAAAAGCCAGCCTACCTGTTGTTATACTCACTAATTGCATATAAGCCTTTAAAAATTAGGTTTGGGTCGGCAAATATCTTGTTTTTTAACTGAGGTACAAAAAAAGCCATGTCTCCACCGGTTAATAGCACGTTAAAGTTGCCGTATTTCAATGAGTAAGCGTCAATTATTCCATCAATTTCTTTGGCCATTCCCAAAATAACCCCGCTTAACAAGTTGGTTTTGGTATCATAACCCACTAATGGGAAGTTATTTTCGGGCTTTACAATAGGTAAAAGTGCGGTGAATTCGTTCATCGACCTAAACCGCATACTCATACCAGGGGAGATACTTCCCCCCAGAAACTCATGCTTATTATTAGTGAAATTGTACGTAATGCAAGATCCTAGTGCAATTGCCAAATTATGTTGCTTGGGAAATAAATGAACCGATGCCGAAACCAATGCCAGTCTATCTGCTCCAATTGTTTCGGGCTTTCCTACAGGGGAAGTAACGGGTAGTTTGCTGGAATAAGATAGTTTATGAAATTGTGTGGTTGAACTCAATAATACCTCTATTTCAGGAGAATGGATGATTACAGATGATAAAATGCTTTTTGTGGGCTGATATTCATTAATTAATTGTTCAATAGAACTAATAGAAGCATCTTGTAAAATTATTTCCTTAATAAATTCAGAGCACTTAAAAATAGCTGCTTTTAGTCGAGTATTTCCAAAATCAAAACAAACGGTTATTTCCATATTGAAACTTATATATCAAAGTTAATAGCATTTTTGGCTAGTTATTGTTACCTATAAATTAAACATTCCCCAAAAATTAGATTAATGCAAAGTTTTCGGTTCTTTTGGGTACAATTTTAAAAAATGTTTATTTCTGGGTTCACCATTATCAAAAATGCAATTATTAATGATTATCCGATTGTTGAAGCGGTGAAATCTATTTTACCTGTAGTAGATGAAATGATTATTCTTGTTGGTGATTGTTCAGATGATACATTGAGTTTGATCGAATCTATTGGAGACCCTAAAATAAAAATACACCATTCAATATGGAATGCTGCATTACGATCTGGAGGTACGGCTTTGGCAGATGAAACCAATAAAGCATTTCAACTAATTAATCCAGCTAGTGATTGGGCATTTTATATACAGGGAGATGAAGTGGTGCATGAACAATACCATGGTGCCATTAGGGAAGCATGTAATCTTTATAAATCCGATAAAAGAGTTGAAGGCCTATTATTTAAGTATTTACATTTTTATGGCACTTACGATTATGTAGGGGATAGCAGAAAGTGGTATAGCCATGAAGTACGCATCATTAGAAACGATAAAACAATTAGCGCTTATAAAGATGCACAGGGTTTTAGAAGGGGAGAACAGAAGTTGAATGTTAAAGCAATTGATACATTTATTTATCATTATGGATGGGTAAAAGATCCAACTCAAATGATGAAAAAACAAAAGGATGTAAGCAAGCTTTGGAATGAAGATGAAGTACTTGCCGCATTTTTGGCTAGTCCAGACTATTACGATTTTAATCAGTTCGATTCATTAGAGAAATTCAAGGGTACACATCCAGCAGTTATGCAAAATCGTATTGAACAAAAACATTGGCATATTGAATTAGATACAACAAAAAAACATTTTTCTTTGAAAGATAAGTTGTTGTACAGATTTGAAAAATTAACTGGCATACGATTATTTGATTTTCGCAATTATAAATTGCTTTCATAATTATTGGGACTAAATAATTTCCAGCAAAATACAATTGGCCATACATGCAGAAATACGCCATACTGGTAATTGAGCGTACATTCTACCAAACAGCTTGCTGCAATGGCAATAGTCCAGATAATTAAAAAAATATTTTTTTGTTTCCATCCAATATAAGCTGGATAAAAAAGCCATATAGTAAATAGTATTGTTCCTAACCAACCGGCCCCCAACCACCAAAATAACCATTGATTAAATGGCCAACCAAATTGGGTTGTTGAATTAGGGTATTGTTCAGAAAAGTTGGTTTGTAAAGTTGATGGTATTGCTGCCCAACCAATTGATTCAATTTTTTGATGGTTAATTATTTTCCAAGTAACATTATTAATAGCACGTCTTACTCCATCCGAATAAGTACTGTTATACTGTTGGCTGTTATATTGTTGCAAATCGAAAATTGTGTAGGCTATTTTCTGTTTGGCAGTTGGTATACAAAAAACCAGTATTAAAATAACTAAAATGCCTCCCGTAATTTTCCAAATCAACTGTTTTTTGTTAGGAGTTGAAATCGTTATTACTGAATTTAATAAATAACCGATAACGATAATAAAAGCCATTACCCAGGCAGTTCTTATGGCCAAAAATAAAATACTTATTACAAGAACAAATGATATAATTCTGTTGATTGTTGTTTTAATAATCGGCGTTAATGATAGTAATAATGCACTGCATAAAAAAATACCAAACCTTACATGATCATTGTCCATAAAAACGGGTAAGGACTTCCCACTACCATATCTAACTAATGCTTCTTTTGAATTAATTAAAAACCATCCAATCGGAAATATCAATGCAATCAAAACGGCGACAGTCCAAATTGGAATTATTTTTTTGGCCAATAATATTTTATCAAAATACGTTGCAGCTAATGCTGCAATTGGGTAGGCACAGAATGTAAGCAGTAATTGATAATTTTTTTCATTGATTGGATCTTGCCAAGCGCCTATAAAAAAAAGTAATAAAGGAGCAAAGCACCATAGTAATACTTCATTTTTTGTAGTTATTTTTTTCCAATCTTTGCGGTTTATTAAAAAAAATACAACCCAAAGGCCTGTGGTAATAGATAGTAATGCCCTACTCCATAACAAGCCTACAAATAGCAAGATCATTAATGCTACAACAATATTTTTTCGGTTTACCTTCATGTATATGGCATAAATTTACATTTACCCGATTGTATATGTGGGATCAATTATTAACAGGCATTATTAAGGGCGATCATAAATCGCTGGCAAGGGCTATTTCATTGGTAGAAAATGAAGTGGCAGGGTATGAAGCATTTTTACAACAACTTAAAGTTGGTAAAGCAACAGTAACAGGTATTACTGGTCCACCAGGAGCTGGCAAGAGTACTATTGTAGATGCATTAATAGGCGAATGGATTAAAAACGGCAAAAAAGTTGCGGTCCTTTGTGTAGATCCATCCTCTCCATTTAATTTAGGTGCATTATTGGGTGATAGAATTAGAATGAGTGAGTGGTACAACCATCCCAACGTATATATTCGTTCATTGGCAACAAGGGGTTCGTTAGGAGGCCTGCATCCATCTATCATAGAAATTACTTCTTTATTGCAAGCTGCACCATTCGATCATATTATTGTTGAAACCGTTGGAGTTGGTCAATCTGAAGTAGAGATTGCAGGGTTAGCGGATATCACTGTAGTAGTAGTTGTGCCAGAAGCGGGTGATGAAATTCAAACAATGAAGGCAGGCTTGATGGAGATTGCCGATATTTTTGTAGTGAATAAAAGTGATCGTCCGGATGCAGATGCATTTGTTAGAAACTTACGACAAATGCTTGCACCA
>JAYTXG010000043.1:0-1661 GCA_043743375.1 Sphingobacteriia bacterium | reverse complement strand
AGTTTGTGCAGCGTGTAGATTAGTAAAGTATTGCATTTTCATAAAAGATAAATTGCGCAACTTTTTATTCCGTTCATTTCTAGTATAAATAGGAACGATTGGTTTAAATTCTACTGCTTTGGTATTATCTCTTTCTGAATAAGTAAATACATGTAAATACGAAATATCTGCTGCGTGTAAGAATTCAAAAGTTTCATTAAAGTGCTCATCTGTTTCTCCAGGAAATCCAACAATCACATCCACCCCAATACATGCATGGGGCATCAATTTTTTAATTAATTGAACCTTTTCAACATACAATTCACGTTTATACCTTCTTCTCATCAAACCCAATATATCATTGGATCCGCTCTGTAATGGAATATGAAAATGTGGCATAAACTGATCGCTATTAGCTACCCATTCAATTAATTCATTTGTTAATAAATTTGGTTCAATAGAAGATATTCTAAAACGCTCTATTCCTGTTATTTCATCCAATGCTTTTACTAAATCAGTGAAACTTTCTTCATACTTTAAACCACCGTCAGAACCCTTACCAAAATCACCTAAGTTAACACCAGTAAGCACAATTTCTTTAACTCCATCTGCCGCCAAATTTGTTGCATTTATTAATACATTTTCAATGCGATCACTTCTGCTTTTACCTCTTGCCATTGGGATAGTACAAAAAGAACAATTATAATCACATCCATCTTGCACTTTTAAAAACGTTCTTGTTCTGTCATCCTGAGAAAATGAAGCATTAAAACCACTTACTTCTTCAATATCACAGCTACAAATTTTTGCCGTATCGGTTGTTTTAACTAATTCGCTTATATGATGAGCTATATTGAATTTTTCTGCAGCCCCTAATACCAAATCAACTCCAGAAATTTCAGCAATTTCTTTTGGTTTTAATTGAGCGTAACAGCCAGTTATAACCACAAAACTTTCAGGAGATTTTCGTTGAATTCTTCTAACCAACTGCCTGCATTCTTTATCAGCATTATCTGTAACAGAACAAGTATTAATTACATATACATCTGCCAAATCAGTGAAATCTCTTTTTTCGAAACCCTCTTTTTCCATTATTCTAGAAATCGTAGAAGTTTCCGAAAAATTGAGTTTACAACCCAATGTATGAAATGCAACAGTCTGCTTTTTTTTCATCGAGTGCAAAGGTAAGTAAGGAATTAAGAATTAAGAGTTAAGAGTTAGGAGTTAAGAATTAGTGGATCGCGGCATTACGCCATTGGTTATTGGGCTCAATTTATCTAAAACTTTCTTAATTCTATTTAAAGAGCCACTACTTTTTCAATTTTTAGCTATAATAAACTATGTTTGCCCGTCTTAAAAGCCAAAGCATATATGCAATTTAAAAAGGTCAATAACATTACAGGTTGGGTGGTATTTTTAATAGCTAGTGCCGTATATATTCTTACTGCCGAAGCTGGCGGTAGTTTTTGGGATTGCGGTGAATTTGTAAGTAGCTGTTATAAGCTTCAAATTCCGCATCCCCCCGGAGCCCCTTTATTTGTAATTTTAGGAAGGGTATTTATTATTTTCCTTGGTGATAATCCATTAAATGCCGCAAGAGCTGTTAATATTATGAGTGCTTTTGCTAGCAGTTTTACTATATTATTTTTGTTTTGGACAATTACGCATTTTGCACGTAGGCT
>JAYTXG010000042.1:0-9855 GCA_043743375.1 Sphingobacteriia bacterium | reverse complement strand
TTGGATAATTAGCACTTTAATCTGAATATTCAAACATTAACTGGCAATACTCAGTATGCCATGGCTGCTTAATCAGTGATTAAGTAACCATTTGGGCCGATGCACAGGTTCGCTACTTTCCAAGTGCTTCCGCCGACTCAAAACAAAAGGAGATGCTGCAACAGAAGGCTGTGACTGTTGATTAAGATTATTCAGCTAAGTGATTAATTGGTTTGTTCTTTTCCGGTTAATTGCCTACAACTAATAATGAAATAAGCATGTAGAAAGCTAATGGTTGCGATGTTTGGACACCGGTTCGAATCCGGTCGGCTCCACAGAATTAAAATAACCTTGGCAAAAGCCAAGGTTATTTTTTACCCTTCACTCGGTTTACGGAACAAAGCGAATCCTGTCGTTTCATTAGTATTGCACATATACTGAATCAATTGTTGTTTTATACTTATTTTTATAAAGAACAATTTTATTTGTTTGTTTTATATCATGATTAGAAAGTTAAGTTTTGTTTGCTTTTTGTCTTTATTTATTTCATGTAATAAAGACAACTTGAATAATATTCCACTTACGGTAGTAGGTAATTGGAATTGGATTTTGACCTACCCAGGAGGAAATCCAAGTGCCTATCCATACTATCCGTTTACTCCACTCAATACTGGAAAAAAAATGGGTTATATTTTTAATGAAAATAATAGCTTTAGTAAATCTTTAAATGATACTATAATCCAGTCTGGTACTTTTTCAACTGGGCATGGAAATTATCTTCCTTATGTTGGTGCATACAACAATATATATGATAGTGTAAATTTCTACATTAGGGATATTAAAGTAGACACCAAATTTTATTACAAGAATGGCAATGACACACTAGTATTTTGTTCTGGATGTAGAGGAATTGCAGGTGGTGGTAGTGAATATTTTACAAAAAAATAAAGTAGTAACGTGCATGCAATCTGCTCCACAAAAAAGGGAACTTAATTAAGTTCCCTTTTTATTTTAAAATCTCCTATTATAATAAGAAGTTTTAAGTTAATTGATTAACAATGTTAATGCATTTTGAGTAATCTTTCTAATTGATTAATCTCTTTTGCTAATTCATCTTTCAATTCTTTAAATACAGTGTATGATCCAGCCGTTGGTTTTGATTCACCTGATTCTACCACTCTTTGCAATGCTGCTAATTTGTTGTTTAATTTGATCGGAAAATTTAAAGGATCTTGCGAACTTTGATTCCTTACTTGGTATAAATTTTCTTCAATAACCGACAGTTTTTTTATAAATGATTGATCATTTTCAATACTATTTGGTTTAGCCATTTTATCTTTAATTGCCCTTATTTTAATTACTGCTTCATTGGCTTTTGATACTTCATTTTTAATCTGCATGGCCAAATTAAATTTTTCTTCTAAGTCAGCTTTTGTTACATCTTTAATTCTTGGATCTAATTTAATTTCAAAAAATTGGTTTGTTGTTTTTCCTGCAGCAGTTAAACGTACTTGATACATGCCAGGTAATGCAAGCGGACCATTGTATTTATTAGCTCCCCAAAGAATCATTCCTTTAAAAGTAGTTGCTGGCGGGTATTTTAAATCCCATTCAAATTTATTGTACCCTTTTTTTGCAGTAGGAGATGCAGGCTTTCGATCATCTTCATCTTCTTCAATGGTACTGTCTGTTGCAGCTTTTTTTACATCTCCAATAAATGTTTGAATAACCTTATTTTCTTTATCAAGTATTTCAATTTTTACATCACTACTTTCTTTTTCTAAATAATATTGAAATACAGCTTTCTGCACATTTCTTACAGCATAATATGGCTTAAATAAATGAATGGATTCTTTTGTAATTTCAAATTGATAATCTCTAATAGGAGAAATATCATCTAAAATATAAATAGATCGGCCGTGTGTTCCTATTACAATATCTTTTTCTGTTACCGCTAAATCAGCAACTTGTACATCAGGAAGATTCAATCGCAATGATTCCCAGTTTTCTCCATCATTAAATGAAACCCAAACACCATGCTCTGTTCCTGCATACAATAATCCTTTTTTTGTGATGTCTTCTCTAATTACATGCACATAATCATCCAATCTAATTCCACCAATAATTTTTTTCCAATGTTTACCATAGTCATTCGTCTTCCATATATAAGGTGTACGATCATCCATTTGATACCTCTTTGCAGCTATATAGGCAGTTCCAGCATTAAAATGTGATGCTTCGATAATACTTACTCTGGTATTTTTTGGCATATCGGGTGGAGTAATATTCTGCCAAGTTTTTCCACCGTCTTTAGTAATATGTACAAGCCCATCATCAGATCCTGCCCAAATAATATTTACATCCTGGTATGATGGTGCTAATGCAAACACAGTAGCGTATATCTCCGGTCCATTCATATCCCTCGTAATTACACCGCCACTAATGCCAAGTGTTGCAGTGTCGGCATAGGTTAAATCTGGACTAATTCGTTGCCAACTCTGTCCCTCATTTGTTGTAATCCAAACATGTTGCGAACATGCATACAATCTTTTTGCATCAACAGGAGAAAATACTATTGGAAATGTCCATTGCCAACGCTCTGTTAAGGTTTTAGCTTCTTCACCAGAAAAAAATCGAGGATATATTTGAACATCTCTAGTCTGGCCAGTTGTTCTATTAATTCTAGTTAATAAAGCACCCTGACTGCCAGCATAAAAAATATCAGGATTCTTTGGGTCTTGAGTTATATAACCGCTTTCGCCACCACCTACATCATAAGCAAAACCAATTCCCGGTTTTGTTGAGTTGGTTCTTACTGCTCTGTGACGATAATCTTCACTAGGTATTGCTATTGTAGAGTTGTCTTGTTGGGCACTTGCTACTTGATAGGGAAAATCATTGGTAACTGTTATATGATACAACTGCGCTGTAGGGAAGTCTTCATCCGTCCATGTTAAACCTCCATTGTTTGAAACTGCACCGCCACCATCATTAGAAGTAGCCATTCGCATTGGGTCTTCTGGATCTATCCATAGATCGTGATTATCGCCGTGTGGCACTTTAATTTCTGTTTTAAATGTAACTCCTCCATCATTGGATTTATAAAAATTTACATTCAAACCATAGACTACATTTTTATCTTTTGGATCGGCTACTATTCGAGAATAATAAAAAGCACGTTGACGCAACTTTCTTTCATTGTTAACCATTTTCCATGTTGATCCAGCATCATCAGAGCGATACAAGCCGCCATCATTAGCTTCTATAATTGCCCATACTCTATTTGGATCAACAGGTGAAACCGTTACACCAATTTTACCTACAGGTCCTTTTGGCATTCCAGCATTTTTAGTGAGGTTATTCCAGGTAGTACCACCATCAATGGATTTATATAATGCAGAAATTCCAGTATCGGCCCACATTTTATATGGGGTTCTATATACCTGCCAAATAGTAGCATAAAGGGTTTCGGGGTTTTGTTGATCAATTACTAAATCTTCAGCACCCGCTTGATCGCCTTTGTATAAAATTTTTTTCCATGATTGCCCACCATCAATTGTTTTGAAAACTCCTCGTTCTTCATTTGGTCCGAATGCATGCCCTAGTGCCGAAACATATACAATGTCTGGATTGGTTGGATGTACCCTTACTCTAGAAATAGACTGCGTTGTTTTTAAGCCAATATTTTTCCATGTTTTGCCAGCGTCAATAGATTTATATACTCCATCGCCTTGCATAATATTACCTCTAAATTCGGTTTCTCCAGTTCCGATATATACAATATTAGGATTAGAGGGAGATACAGCAACAGCTCCTACAGATGAACTGGTAATTTGACCATCGGTAACTGGTTTCCAATTTAATCCTCCATCAATTGTTTTCCATAAGCCTCCACCTACAGCTCCAAAATAGTATTCCATTTTGTTTTTGGTGCTTCCCGAAATTCCTAATGATCTTCCACCTCTGTTTGGACCAATATTTCTCCAATTCATACCCTTCAAAGACGAATCGATTATTGTTTTTTGAGCAAAATTTTTGATAGGGTTTATTAAGCATAAAGCAGAAAATGAGCAAAGAAGAACTAACTGTTTCTTGAGCATACAATATGGTTTAAAGTAGGAACAAGTTACGGAATATGCTAATGCATTGATAATAAAATATAAATAATTACAGTTAATTAGATATATTAAATAGTAACAAAGTGAATTATTTTTTTGAATAAAAATGAATGAGTAGGTATCCTAATGTACAAATCAAGAGTATCGCCATTATTGCAGCAATGAGCCATTGTTGGTCTTTTATTTTTCTATTTTTTGTTCTTTTCTCTTTTTTTCTTGTTGCTTTTTGTAACTGCTTATTTAGTTGATTTCTTAAAGCAATTAGTTTAGTTGGATGATGAAATTGTTGTAATCCTTCTACAGCATCATTTACAAAGTCGGATTCAGCCATTTGTTTTTCAATTGCATAGCGCTCTTCAGCAGATGGGTTGCCCTCCAAATACTTCATGAGTTCTTGCTCATTTAGTTCTTCTTCATCTTTTAATATATCGTTCCAATCAGCCATTCAACTGGTTTCTTTTTTTTGCTATTAATAATTTTAAATTTCTTTTCCCATTTTGAATATTGCTTTTTACCTGAAGTATTGTATATCCTGTTTTTTCTGTTATTTCTTGATAACTTTTTTTCTGTAGATAGAATAAAGTTATACAAGTTTGTTGTTCATTGTTCAATTCTGTTAAGCAGGATTCAAGCATGTTTAAATTGGTTTCTTTTAATTGATGCGCTTCAACATCAACATTTTCTTCCAAATAAAAGGAATTCTCTAAAAGTGAAATGATTTGTTTTCCATCCCTCAATTTCATCAAACAATGATTACAAGCCACTTTGTATAACCAACTTTTGGGGTAATTGACTGAATATTTTTCTAGTTCGTTGAGTGCTTTAAAAAAAATTTGTTGAACAGCATCTTTAGCATCTTCTTCATCCTTTAAGTATTTCATACAAACACCCAACAACAATAAAGTATAACGTTCTAGCAAAATGCCTAGCCATTCTTTATTTCTATCGTTATTAAATCGAAGAAGTAAATCTGCATCACTTATATGTTGGTAATTTCTGTTACTCACACGTTAAAATAAGCTTTTTGAGTAAGATGCTAAGAGGGTAATTTTCCATAACTTACATGTAAATAATTTTGTATGGCTTATGTTGTTGCAATTGTTGCTGTTTCTCCAATTAGGGCCGAAGCTGCTCATAGAAGTGAAATGGTGAGCCAACTATTGTTTGGAGAGCCTGCCGAAGTGATAGAAGCAGCAGGCGAATTTATTAAAATAAAAAGTATTTATGATGAATATGAAGGTTGGTGCCAATGTACCCAATTGGTCAATATTTCAGAAGAACAATTGGCCACTCACCAAAAAGACCTTGTAACAGAATTTACCAATTTGCTTGATGTGAATGGATCAGAAATGCAAATTCCTTATGGTGCATCTTTGGGTTTTTTTATTAATAATTGTGCTACTCTAGGAAAATTTCATTTTCAAAATAAAGGGGCCGTAGCTAAACCAAATAGAATATTATTTAAGTCCGACTACATAAAGCGAATAGCTAACACTTATTTAAACACACCCTATTTATGGGGAGGCAGGTCGGTTTTTGGGATTGATTGCAGCGGATTTGCTCAACAAGTGTATCGATTTTTCGACAAGCAATTACCACGTGATTCGTATGAGCAAGCTGCCCTAGGAGAGGTAGTTGGTTTTTTGCAAGAAGCTATTTGTGGAGATCTTGCTTTTTTTGATAATGCTGAAGGAAAGATTAACCACGTTGGAATTCTACTAGATCCTGAAACAATTATTCATTCATCTGGTAGAGTTAAAATAGATAAGATTGATAATGTGGGAATAGTAAGTTCAGATACTGGTGAGAGAACGCATCAATTGAGAATTATCAAAAGAATTTGATTATTTCTACATTATATCTATTGCTTTTGCAAAATAAGTTACTGTTCCAGGCAATGCTAACCAAAAAAATTGGCGATAAAAAACTAGAAGCGTAATTAAAATTGCTAACCAAAAAAAACAAAGTGCCCAATATTTAGCTGATGATTGTTTTGCTTCCATGAAACTTATTTTTGCAAATATAAGCTCGGGATACCAATCTACCATTCATTAAGTACCAGTTTGTTGAATTTTTGTGGATTCTGGGTTTTTTGGGTGTTTAGGTACTTCAAAAAACAACATTTTTACAGAAATCAATAACAAAATTATTGCAAAGATTTTCTTCATTTTTTCATCACTCAAAGTAAGTGCTAGTTTACTGCCAAAATAACCCCCTACAACAAATGCTATCGCCACAACAAACACATAATTTACATTTAAATAACCTTGTTTGTAGTATTGAATTACTGCTAAAATACCAACTGGAAGTAGTAAAATACCTAATGAGGTTCCCTGAGCTTGTTTCTGGGTAAAACCTACAAAAAACACTAAGGCAGGAACAATAATAACTCCGCCGCCAATACCGATTAATCCGCTTAAAAATCCAGCTGCTAATCCTACAATAACTAACAATAAAATGGTAGTAAAACTCATGGTATTATTTTAGAAAAGTTGTTTTATAAAATTTAATTGCTTCTTCAATAATCTGCAAAGCTTTGGCTTTGTCGCCAAAATCTTCCACAATTACTGTTTTATTTTCTAATTTTTTATATTCTTCAAAAAAATGCCTGAGTTCATCAAAGAAATGTTTAGGAAGCTCTTCAATATTATTGTAATGATTTACACCAGGATCATTGGCTGCTACAGCTATAATTTTATCATCCGAATCTCCTTGATCTATCATTTGCATTACCCCAATTACTTTTGCATCCATAAGAGTAAGTGGTTGTACAGGAAGAGAGGTAATTACCAATATATCTAAAGGATCTTTATCACCGCCATAAGTACGGGGGATAAACCCGTAATTGATTGGGTAATAAAAAGAAGAAAAAATAACTCTATCTAATTTTAGTAATCCTGTTGGTTTATCTATTTCATATTTACAACGTGATCCTTGCGGTATTTCAATTATTGCATTTACAATTCTTGGAGCATGTTCTCCAAATGATACACCATGCCAAGGATGAACAACTGTTTGTGGTTCCATAATGAAATTGATTTTATTTGATAAGCCAGTAACCAATTGCTACAGCTATTAGCCCTAAAATTAGTGTTCCTCCTGCATAAATGCAAAAATTTGCATATCGTTGTTCATTTAAGAGTTGCAAGTTTTCCCAGGCAAAGGTAGAAAATGTGGTGAATCCTCCGCAAATTCCTGTGGCTAATAATAAACGCCAGAATTCTGGGTGATCCTGTTTTGCCGACCAGCCCATTATCATACCAATGAGTAAAGAACCAATTATGTTTACTAAAAAAGTAGCGTAAGGGAAATTGGGTTGTTTAATAATTAGCGAAGCAATATACCTCAATATTGAACCTAGCATTCCACCAATTCCTACTACTAATATATTTTTCATTGGTTACTATTTACTTAAAAGACTTTTTATAATCTACTAGCCATTTTTTATCATGGCGAATTATTATCAGCTTTTGTTGTGTTGTATCGTAGGAGTTACTGTATAATAATTCTACTGTAGTGTCGGTGGGCTCTTTTACCGATTTAATATTGATTGATGCAAATCTTAATTGCTGCCTTCCTTCTTTGTCTTTTTCTCTGAAAGTAGTTTCTGTTGATTTTAAAAATTGTGAGTTTAAATCATCTTGAAACATGTAAAAATTAGCTTTTACAAAATCGCCTTTTAAATATCCGTCAATAAATTCACGTCCAGCGTCGAGTCCGCTTTCAGCAGGAACCATTTCATTATTTGTGCTTTTACAAGAAGCGAAAATAAATAGGCAAGCTGATAAAACTATTTTCCATTTTTTCATTATTGCTAAGGTAATCATTTAGAATGGTAAGTAATAGTGCGATAATAATTGGCGAAAATCTGCTGTGTATTTATTGTTTTCTTTGATGATTAACTCTTTAGTTATTGGTGAAAAGATGTTATTGCCAAAAAGCATCATGCTTCGGAAAAAAGTATGTTTTGGTGTTTGTTGTACATTGATTGTTAATTGAATATTGAAACCTGCTTTTTTGGCTTCTCCAATAAAATATTCGTTTCTATTGTATGGAAGTAATACTGCAAACTGCCCTGTTGGTTTTAAATGAAATTTAATTTGTTGAATTAAGTCTTTAAGGGTAAGTTCTTCACTATGCAGCGCTATATTCTTAAATACATTATCAGTTTTTAAATTCTTTTCAAAAAAAGGTGGGTTGCTAATAATAAAATCGTAGGTGTATGGTATTGTTTTTTTAAAAAATTGTATTGGCTCGTTAAAAACCTGCAATCTATTACTCCAAGGTGAGTTTAAAAAATTAGTAGATGTTTGGACTGCAGCAGCTTGCTCAATTTCAACAGCATCAATGTGAGCAGTTGTTTTTTGTGCAAGCATTAATGAGAGCAAACCAGTACCTGTTCCAATATCTAAAATATTTTGCGAACTGTTTTTTTCTTGTTCAAGATAATTACCTACCCATGCCCCAAATAAACAAGAATCAGTGCAAACTTTCATTGCACATTGATCTTGAAAGACTGTAAACTGTTTGAATTGAAAAAAATGATTTGGCATTAAAAAATATATTACTCTTTAATTCCTTCCAAAGCAAATAGAAAAGCATAATTCAAAGCGATGTCTTTTAAATAATCAAATCTTCCAGAAGCGCCACCATGTCCGAATTTCATATTGGTATGCAATAAGAGCATATTTTTATCTGTTTTTAGTGTTCTTAATTTTGCCACCCATTTAGCGGGTTCAAAATATTGAACTTGACTATCATGCAATCCAGTTGTTACTAGTATGTTCGGATAATTTTCTGCTACTACATTTTCATAAGGCGAATAGCTTTTCATATAAAAATAAGCATCCTTATTTTGTGGGTTTCCCCATTCATCAAATTCATTGGTAGTTAAAGGGATGCTTTCATCGAGCATGGTATTAACCACATCTACAAAAGGAACTTGTGCAATTACTCCTTTCCAGAGTTCTGGTGCCATATTTACTACTGCACCCATTAATAAACCACCAGCACTACCACCTTGGGCATATAAATGTTCAGAAGATGTATAGAACTCACTCACCAAATACTTTCCACAATTGATAAAATCAGTAAAAGTATTTTTCTTTTTCATTAATTTACCGTCTTCATACCATTGCCTTCCTAAATCTTCGCCTCCTCTAATATGTGCAATGGCAAATGCAAAACCTCTATTTAATAAACTCAGTCTTGTGCTGCTAAAACTTGCGTCTGAACTAATTCCATAAGAACCATAAGCATATAATAAAAGGGGAGCAGTTCCATTTTTATTGAATCCTTTTTTGTAAACTATTGAAATAGGAATTTTTGTTCCGTCATTTGCTGATGCATTTAATCTTTCAGTTACATACTCTTCTGACTTATATCCACCAACTACTTCTTGTTGCTTCATTAATTTTTTTGCTTTGGTGTTTAAGTTATAGTCGTATACCGATGATGGTGTTGTTAAAGATGTATAGCTGTACCTTAAATTTGTTGAATTATATTCGGGGTTGGCATTAAATGAAGCAGTATATGCAGCCTCGCCAAAATTGATATAATGTTCTGCTGCTGATTGAAGATTTTGAACACGCAGTTTCACCAACCCATCTTTTCTCTCATTGATTACAATAAAATTATTAAATTCCTCTATGCCTTGTATTAACACATCTTTACGATGAGCAATGAGTTCCTTCCAATTACTTATAGCTGTTTTATCCAACGGGCATTCCATTAGTTTAAAATTCAAAGCATTTTGATT
>JAYTXG010000041.1:0-1712 GCA_043743375.1 Sphingobacteriia bacterium | reverse complement strand
TCTCAAAAAAATATTCCAACTCCTACTTTTTTAACCAAAGAAACCTTTAGCAATGTTTTAGGAAATATTATTCTCTTTTTAATTATTGCTTCATTTATTATTGGTGGGTATTTAAAAAAAGTAAATGTATTTGATGCATTTATTGAAGGGGCAAAACAAGGTTGGGAAGTAATTATTAAAATTATTCCGTATTTAGTAGGAATGTTAGTTGCAATTAGAGTTTTTAGAGAAAGTGGGGGATTAGAAGCAATTATTAATGGCATTACTTGGTGCTTTACTGCATTGGGTGTGAGCAGTGAATTTGTACCTGCATTACCTGTTGCTATTATGCGTCCGTTTAGTGGTGGAGGCTCTCGTGGCTTAATGTTAGATATTTTTAAAACACACGGACCAGATAGCTTTATTGGCCAGTTGGCTAGTACGTTTCAAGGAAGTGCCGACACTACATTTTATATAATTGCTTTGTATTTTGGAAGTGTAGGAATTAAAAAAGTACGTTATGCAATATGGGCTGGAATGATGGCCGATTTAATTGGAGTAATTGCAGCAATAGGTATTGCCTATGTGTTTTTTAAATAGAGAATACGTTAAGATTTTGTTGTTTCAAAATTGACAGAAGTTTCACAATGCCTTCCGAAGCGATAGCTTCAATCGGAATAATATTTAAGTTGGAGGGTATACTTGGAATTTTTTTATCCATGATATATTTAGTTGCATGTTTTGGTACATAATTTACCAAACTAGCAGCGGGGTATACTTGCAATGAAGTGCCAATGATTACAAAAATATCGGCTTGTTCAACAAGTTCTATTGCGTTTTGGAGCATTGGTACATCTTCTTCAAACCATACAATATGAGGTCTTAATTGACCACCATCTGGTGCAAAATCACCCAATTTTATGTCGGTGCTAATTTCAAAAATGGATGAATGGGTATTATCTAAAACACTCCGCATTTTAAATATTTCTCCATGGATGTGTAATACATTTTTACTACCTCCTCGTTCGTGTAAATCATCAATATTTTGGGTAATAATTTGTATATCAAAATATTCTTCTAATTCAGCCAACCCAAAGTGAGCCTTGTTAGGAAGAGCAGCAGCAACATCTTTTCTGCGCATATTGTAGAAGTCTAGAACAAGTTGAGGGTTTTTATTAAACCCCCTTGGTGTAGCTACTTCATATACATCATAACCTTCCCACAAGCCATCACTATCGCGAAAAGTTTTTAATCCACTTTCTGCACTTATTCCAGCTCCAGTAAGTACTACCAATTTATGCATAAGGTTATTTTTTTTGTTCACTTAAGTCCATAATCATATCAAACTCTTCTAGTGTTACTGGCTGAACAGATAGTCTACTATTTTTAATCAAAGCCATATTACTCAAACGCTTGTCTGCTTTAATTATAGCTAATGAAATCGGGTTCTTTAATTTTTTTACAGGTTTAAAATTTACTACTAACCATGCAGGATCATCAGTTGTTGGATCTTGATATGATTCTTTTACAACTTTGGCAACACCAACAATTTCCATTCCTTCATTGCTATGGTACCAAAAAGCTAAATCGCCCTTTTTCATAGCTCTTAAATTATTACGAGCTTGGTAGTTTCTTACTCCATCCCAAAAAGTTTCTTTGTCTTTTTCAAATTGATCCCAACTGTATTTAAACGGTTCTGATTTGATGAGCCAATAATTCATTTATTTATTTTT
>JAYTXG010000040.1:0-2462 GCA_043743375.1 Sphingobacteriia bacterium | reverse complement strand
CAGGAAGTTAGATTGAATACTATATGCTTGTTAAATCCATTTTAACAACCTTTTCGTACCTTTCAATAGCCGTAATTATTATATCACCGGATGACAGGCATTTACTAAACGGCTTCGTAAGAAAATTAATGAAAAAACTGCTGCCATATCTTCTTATTTATCTGTACTCAACCATCATGCTTAAGCCTGTGATGCCATATATCACCGATGCTGTAGCCCATATTTTGAATTTTAAGGGACACATGGCGACAGTACATGCCCACAATGGAAAATATCATGTACACATGGAAGTGGCAGAAGCTGCAAAAAATGATAATGGCGAAAAAAGCACCAATACATTAAAGAAATATGGCTCAGAAAATGAACATATTGGTATTGATAAAGATTGTGTTCGCCACTCTCAGTATGAGGCTCGTAAATATTTTACCGCACTACCCATGACTGCGATAAGCATTTATCTCAATAATGATTTTCCTCCTCCCAGAGGATAGCTTTTATTTTAAGATTATATCTCTTTGTTAGCAATTAGACCAGGCTAAGAATACATCTATTTTAGAAATGCCGTAGTAATATTTTATAAACTAAATAATAATTTGATAAATATTACCAGAAGTTGGCAAAACGATCTATTTCTTATTAGGGGAAATAATTAATGAGTATTCCACAATTTATTATTTCAAATTTCATTTAATGAAACACAAACATACAAGCATCATGGTTTTGATGTTAATCTTTTTTACAGTAACAACATCTTTCACTTATGCCCAAAATAATATTAAAGGCAAAGTAGTAGATGCAGAGAGCCGCCAGCCTTTAGAAAATGTTTCTATTACAATTGCTGATACAACATTATCTGGCACACTAACAGACCAGTATGGAAATTTTAATATAAAAATCAGTAAAGCGAAACCTGATCTATTGGTTTCTTATATCGGTTATAAAGCTTTAAATGTTTCTACAGAAGGCAAAAAGTATTTTACTATTGAAATGAAGCCAGACGCCGTTAATCTGAAAGATGTTGTTGTTTTAGGTAGTAGTGGCACTGCAAAATTCAGTACGCTTGCTAAAATTGACCTTGACCTGAAGCCTGTAAGAAATACCCAGGAATTACTCCGTTTAGTGCCGGGTTTATTTATAGCTCAACATGCAGGAGGTGGCAAAGCCGAACAGATTTTTTTAAGAGGGTTTGATAATGACCACGGCACTGACATACAGATAAGTGTTGACGGCTTGCCTGTAAATATGGTTAGCCATGCACATGGACAAGGCTATGCAGATTCTCATTTTATTATTCCTGAAACAATTAATAACATTGATTTTGGAACAGGCCCCTACTATACACAACATGGTAATTTAAATACATCGGGTTATGTTTCATTTTCTACCTTTAATAATATCCGCCAAAGCAGGGTGCAGGTAGAAGCAGGCAGATATAATACTTTCAGAACCCTTGCCATTATTGATTTATTGAAAAAGAATAAGGATAAACAGAGTGCTTATATCGCCGGTGATTTTTATTACACGGATGGAGCTACTATCAATAAACAAAATTTTAACCGCTTTAATATTTTTGGAAAATACAATTTAGCCATATCAGGCAATACACAATTAACTGCTTCTCTTTCCGGCTTTAAAAGTAAATGGGATGCCTCCGGGCAAGTGCCTTTAAGGGCTGTAGAAAACGGAACATTGGAACGTTTTGGTTCTATTGATCCATCCGAAGGCGGTAATACAGAAAGATACAACGCAAACATTATGCTTGCCCATACGTTTGGCAACGGCACTACCTGGGAAAACCAGGCATACTATACACGGAATAAATTTAGTTTATTTTCAAACTTTACATTTTATTTGGTTGACCCTGTTAACGGCGATGAGATTAATCACAAAGAGAGCAGAAACTTGTACGGCTATCTTTCTAAAGTAACTCATAAAAGTTCGTTGGGCAGTGCATCTTTAACTTCCATTTATGGGGCAGGCATACGTTATGATGCAACTACAAATGTATTATCACATAATATAAAACGCCAGTTTTTAAATTATGTAACATTGGGTGATATAAAAGAAGCCAACGCTTTTGGATTTATTCAGCAACAGGTTTCCACAGGAAAATGGTTTATTGATGCTGGTGTAAGATTTGATTATTTGCATTTTAGTTATACACAAAAATTGGCTTTGCCGCAACTTCCGGCACAGGGCAAATCTATAGTAAGCCCAAAATTAAATATTCAATATACGTTTAATCCCAAATGGCAGTTATACGCTAAATTCGGAAAAGGGTTTCATTCAAATGATACCCGTGTGGTAGTGGCAAATAGCGGGTATAAAATATTACCTGCTGCTTATGCTGCTGATTTTGGTATTATATTAAAACCATCAACTAATCTATTGATTAATGTAGCAGCATGGTATTTATATCTGGAGCAGGAATTTGTATATAATGGTGATGATGCAAATGTAGA
>JAYTXG010000039.1:0-4045 GCA_043743375.1 Sphingobacteriia bacterium | reverse complement strand
TCCTATTGAAAATGAATCAACAAAAAAAGATGTTAAGGGAAGTATGCCTGCTGATATTGATAGTCCGAATTCATCTTATCAATCTGATAAAAATACAGTAGTAATAAATAATAGCAGTTCAGCTTTCCCATTTGGGGCACCAAAAAAACTATTACAAAAAATTCAATACAACAATACCTATTCAAGCTCTAAAACGTTTATAGCTACTAGTAATTTAATGGAGGAAGAACTAAAGTATATGGCTACTCAAAAATTTGATGCTTCTTTAATTAGCTTAGAAAAAAGAAATAAAAATTACTTATCAACCGAAAAACAGATTGCTTACACCAATCATGCAAGCAATATAAAAAATGTGGTGATATGCCCCTCTGATAAAAAAATGCATAATCCAGATTGGGATTTAGAAATTTATACTTCACCTGATTACGCGTTTAAAACAGTAAGTAGCAATACTGCTTCGCAACAATATATGAATATGAAAGATAGCAGTGAGAAATCGAAATTGGGTTACACTGTTGGGTTTAGAATAATTAAACCAATTAACAATCATCTTTTATTTAAAACTGGACTTCAATATTCACAGATCAATGAAAATTTTATTTATAGATCAGAAAATGAAATTAAAACTACTACTGTAGTAACTGTTAGAAATATAATTCTTGTAAATGGAAATACTGTTACAGTTAGTGATACAAGTGTATTGCAACAAATTGGGTATAAAAATAATATTGTAAAAAATAATTTCAGAAGTTTAGATATTCCTGTACTTTTAGGATATCAATTTGGAAATGACGATTTGAGAATTGGCATAAATGCTGGCTTAATAATTAATTTAAGTTCCACATTCAAAGGAGTTATACTAGACTCGTCTCTTTCGCCTAAACCTTTTTCAAAAGAAACCAATTCGGTATATAAAAATAATATTGGGATGGGAATTTATACAGGTATTAGTATAACAAAGAGGCTTACTTACAATACCTCCATTTTTGCAGAACCTTATTTTAGGTATAATTTATCAAATACAACTACCCCATTATCATCTTTTAATCAACGTTTTTCGATTGGGGGATTATCAATTGGCTTACGACTAAATTTAAACAACAGATAGGCATCATCATATAAAAAAAATGTATCTGAATAGTATCAATATGAACAAAATGCGTATTTTAATCATGATTATCATTGTTGCAAGTTTTTCTGCTTGTAGCAAAGACTTATCTGATGACTTTAGGCAATATCCTATTAACCCACTGAATGACACAACATGGTCTAGATATATTTTGTCAACTGCAGCTCTTAATGAAATATTAGACTCTACACTTCCTACACCATTTATAGATTCTATTAATCTTATTGCTGCTGATACACTTCGATTCCCCAATAATGTAGAATTAACATTTCCTGCAAACGCAGTAAATATTCCTGCAGGATACACTATTTACGGTAAAATAAAAGTAGAAATGCTTGCTTTATTAAAAAAAGGTGATATTATTCGAGCACTTCAATCAACCACTAGCAATGGTGTGCTACTAGAAACATTTGGACAAGTTTTTATTAAACTTTCAAATAATGGAAGGGAGCTTGTTCTTGCCCCTTCTAAAAGTATTAAAATAAGAATTCCAGATACCCAAGATAATCCAGTACCTTCTATGATTCTTTTTAAAGGGCAAGAAAGCGCCCCTCTACCTGCATCGGGTAAAGATACTAGTGCTACTTGGTTAAAAACAAATGATGGTTCAACTATTGGAACTTGGTTTAAAACTGGATCTGGACCAAATATGAAAGGGTATGAATTTAGTACTCAAAACCTCCGATGGATATGTGGTGGCAAATATGCTGATAGCAGTGGTTTAAAGAATAAAGTAACACTCATACTTCCGCCAAATTTCACCATTAAAAATACAGTTGCGTTCGTGGTTCTTGACAATGCAAAAACAATAGTAGAACTGAAAGCAGATTATAGTACAAGGTCATTTTCTGCAAATAATATACCACAACAGAAAAAAATAACCATAATTAGCATTTCGAAGATTGGTAATGACTTTTATTATGGAAGTAGAAGTGTAAATGATATTGGATCAATTGGCATATTTAATATTAGTCCTGATAAAAAAACAATACAAAAAATATTTACTGAGTTAGACAATCTATAATACTTACTCGATATTTACTTTTTTAGTATGTAATGCCCTATAAGCCCATACACAACTCAACATCATAAATATTGCACCTAACAAAAAAGCAGCTCCAGGAAAATAGACTGGAGCACTACTACTTGTAAAAAACGAAAATAGATTCGTCATTAATAAAGGTCCAATAATTGAAGTTGCACTTATTAAACTTGTTAGTGCACCTTGTAATTCTCCTTGTTCATTTTTAGGCACATTGCCCGAAATGATGGATTGCAAAGCAGGGCCTGCAATTCCTCCTAAACAATAAGGAATAAGAAACACAAACATCATCCAACTTTCTGAAGCAAACGCAAATAAAAATAAGCCTAGAGCATAAAGTGCAAGTCCGTAATAAACGCTTTTTTCATTTCCAATTTTTGGGTTCACAATTCTAACTAACCCTCCTTGAACTACTCCAACCAATAGTCCTACAATGCCTAAAGAAATACCAATCATTTTAGGGGTCCATTTAAATTTTTCGATATTAAAAAAACTCCAGTTGCTTTGAACTGCATGCGATGCCAAATAAATTAATATAAAGGAAACAACCAATCCAGATAAGGCAGGATATTTACTTAATTGTTTGAGCGCCCCTATTGGGTTAGCTCTTTTCCAATCAAAAGGTCTACGCAAACTTTTATCTAAAGATTCGGGAAGTACAAAATATCCGTATAAACAATTAGTTAATGCTAATCCTGCTGCTACAAAAAACGGAATACGTGAGCCAATCTCTCCTAATAAACCTCCTAACATTGGACCAATAATAAATCCTACACCAAAAGCAGCTCCTATCATTCCAAAATTTTGTGCTCTATTTTCTGGTGTACTAATATCTGCAATATATGCAGTAGCAGTTGTAAAACTTGCACCAGTTATTCCTGCAATAAGCCTTCCAACAAAGAGCCAACCGATAGAAGGCGCAAATGAAAGAAATAAATAATCGATTCCAAAACCAAATAAAGAAAATAATAATATCGGTCTTCGACCATATTTATCACTTAAATTACCCAAAAATGGAGCAAATAAAAACTGCATGATGGCATAAGCAAAAGTGAGCCAACCACCATATTGAGAAGCTAGACTGATACTTTTAACACCAAGTAATTCTTCAATTAATTTAGGCATTACCGGAATAATAATTCCTAATCCAATTACATCAATTAAAAGCGTGACAAAAATAAATCCGATTGCAGCTTTTTTTACGGTAGCCATGAAAAAAAATTGAATTGTAAAGATGGTTTTTTTGCAGACATTTTAACACATTTCTCTTGTAACTCCATCAATTTCTAAAACAAGATCAGCACCATAACAGCCAGCAGGCGTTTGATACCCAATTTTAAAATTGCCATTCAGTACTTTTTTTACAATTATTAAACTACTGATTGCTGTAAGAGAATATCCTTCTGGACCAACTAATCTTGCAGCAACTTTTTTGCCAGAAGCATTTGTTGCTTCGCCCCAAACCAAACTTTTGGCTTTTGCTCTTTGTGTATCATCTGGACCAGCAGGTTTATTTTTTAATTTTTTCTTTGCAGAATTTTTTACAAAAGCTAGCCGAAGAAACCAATTATAGAAAACCTGCCATTTTAAAGCCGAAAAAGTTTTAGGCGAAGCCTTTGTATAAGTTTCAATATTAGGAATACCAGTGGTAGTAAAAGCGGTTGAAATATCACCCCATGGAATACACATTACAAATAATTTTTTCAACCCAAAATCAACCCACATACCTTTATGACCAAGTGGTTTTTTAATGATTTTACTGTTTTCTCGTATTGCTCCACCTTCTCCCATACCTTCTATCATTGTATTTGCAGTTCCATTAGACACTCCACCTCCAATCATTGCAAATGCGAGTTTTAAACTAGTAGCATCAG
>JAYTXG010000038.1:0-2492 GCA_043743375.1 Sphingobacteriia bacterium | reverse complement strand
TCAGAGACCTTGCTGGTAACATAGGTACTTTATCCTTATTATCAACTGCAATTCAAAAAATAAAAATTGATGGAGTTACTCCTGAATTTACAGCTCCTAAAGATTCAACAATAGTTATTTGCGAAAACAATAAAAAATATGTGTTAGATGATGTTTTAAAAGCAAATAATAAAGAACAAGATGAATTACTAACTTGGAAAATTCAGCAACCATTCACAAAACTATCAATTACAAAATCTATTCACCAACAGAGCAGTTCAGCTTCAGCTATAGTACCAAAAGACTTTATAGTAGAGAATAACAATTCATTTGCTGGAATAGATTCGTGCACTTTTAGTTTATCGGATGGAATTAATATTGTATTCAAAAAAATATACTTCAACATCCAATCAGCAGCATCAATCAATCAAATTAGTTCCGCCCAAGAAATATGCACTGGCTCAATTCCAAGTCAGTTTAACGGTTCACTTAAATCAACCAAAGATTCAGCAGCTGTATATTTTTGGGAAAACAGTATTTTGTCGGATACTTCAGGTTTTACAATTGCAACAGGAAAAAATAATGACCAAATTTATCAAGCTTCAGCAATTGCAAAAAACACTTGGTTTAGAAGAAAAATTATTAATGGTTCTTGCAATAATATTTCAAATTCAATTTACATTTCTATAACAACCAATAGTATTTGGAATGGAAAAATTAATGCTGATTGGAATAACCCTAGCAACTGGTGTAACAATAAAATTCCAGCCGATTCAATTGACATTATAATACCAATTAATTATTTAAATAGTCCGTCCATTACAACATCTATTACAGTAAAAAAATTATTACTAAGCAATGGTGCAAAATTAACAATTACAGGCAAATTGTATGTTAATGATCAACTAAATGGAGATAGTGCTTCAGTTAATGCAATTAATGGAACTGTTATTTATGCTGGAAAAACGCCCCAAATAATCAATTCAAAAATATTTGAAAATGCTACAATTAGCCAACTGTTGATAGATAACGCTTCAGGCGTATCAATTAATACATCACTAACTATCAACAAAATGGTAGGAATATCAAAAGGGCAACTACTCACCAATAATTTACTAACATTAAAATATAAATCTCAAGTAGCAGCATCTGCAAATGGCACTGCAATTGCTGGTAATGTAAATGTTGAACATAATTTTGCAGCAAATACAAAAGGAAATTACTTAATTGCACATCCGTTCAATGAACTAATCTCTATTAATCAAATTGTAAAGGAGCCGATTGCATATTTTCCAAACGCTTTGGCCAATAAAGATAGTTTTAACATTACTTCTAGCTGGAAGCCATTTGATTTGAATTCAAATACTGAAGAAAATAAATGGCAAAAATATCAGGGAATAAAATTACAAATTACAAATGATGCGAATATCTCTTCGCCAATTTTTAAAGGTCCTTTAAATACAGGATTACAGGAAATTAAACTCTTCAAAAATTTATTAACTGGATTGAATGTTATTTCAAATCCTTTTGTGAGTCCGATTAATATACGATCAATCACTAAGGGGAGAATGGTTGGAAATTATTATTGGATATGGAACCCGAAACTAGGTCAGAATGGAGGTTTTATAACAATACCTTCAACGCAATCATATATTCTAAATCCTTTTGAAGTATTAATTACGGAGTCAAGAGCTAATACTGAAAATGAACTATTAATTGCTGAAGAAAGTAAAATAATGGATTGGAATAATGAAACTTTTCCAACATTCAAAGAAGATACTAATTATTATATTGACATTAGTTTATTTGCCAATAATATTTATTCAGATCAACTAATTTTAATAGATAATGCAAATTCAAAAAATGGATTCGACTCTACTGACGCCAATAAATTAAAAAATCCAAGTAGAAATTTATATAGTATGAGCACCGATCAACAAAAACTTTCGGTTGATTCCAGAATGTTAAACAACAATACAATTATTCCAATAATTCTGGAGTCTACTATGAATGACCAGTTTTACTTTAAAATTAAACAAGTAAATCTTCCTTCAGATAACTTATTGGTATTACATGATAGATATACAAATCGTTACCTGTCATTATTAAAGGACAGCATATATAATTTCAGCTTTTCGCCAGATTCATTAAGTAGATCTTCTACTAGATTTGAAATAAGTCAATTAATTACTCAAGGAAATATCAGCCAGCTTATTAACCTATTAACAATAAAAACTTACCCAAATCCAGTTACTAATGAGCTAACAGTTGGTATAAAATCAGCTACTTTAAGTAACACGATCATTAATATTATTTCATCATCAGGTAATATTGTAAAATCAATTAACGCTGGCGATATTCAAATGAAAACAATAAAAATTAATGTAAATGATCTTACAAATGGTATATATGTATTACAAGTAATTTGTGGCGCTAATCAACAATCAACCCAATTTATCAAACAATAAAATTTAAATTTGAACCATCCATCCATGTGAATCCACTTCATAACC
>JAYTXG010000037.1:0-1786 GCA_043743375.1 Sphingobacteriia bacterium | reverse complement strand
CAACCTATGTTGGTATTGTATTATTATAAAAACGAAAAAGAACAGGACCCTGTTGTTAGTGTAGATGCTATGAAAAATATGTTTGCATCGGTTAAGACTACTACAAACAATAAAAAAATGATTGCCGTTCCAAATACGGGTAACCATGTAATTGCATCTCCTATTCAATCAAAAGATATAGAAACGGTAAAAAAAGAGACAGCTCTGTTTCTTAAAAATGTATTTGGAATGTAAATAAGGCAATATAGCTATTGGCTATAAGTTAAGAGTTACATTATGAAAACATTAACTCCCCGTCCTAATTGTAAGATTTAAAAAAAATAACTTCAGTGAAATCTAATTTATAAAAAACATTTTATAAAAAGATTCGGCAGCTATGTACTCATTTTCAAAGATAAAATCAACAATTTTAGTAGTACTGCTCTTATGTTGTATTTTTAAAATGAGTTCAGTAGCTGCACAAATAAATATGTTAAACAGTTTAGTAAAAGATTCAACAGATTATAACTTTAACAGACCAGTAATTTTTAGAGCAGGAGTTCATTTTCCATATGGTATTCAGCCATTTGTTTCAGCTGAAATAAAATTATATAACCGATTTACCTTAAACATGCAATTAGGCACTTCTCTTAATTTTGAATATAATGGAAGAACTGCAACTAATCCTACAGAATTAGCGGATAGTGATAAAATAGGTTTTTCTGGTTTTATATCACCAGAGTTAAGGTATTATTATTTTAAACCTGTTGGCAGAATGCCCAAATCAGATATGCCGATTAAAGGATTCTCTGGTACTTATATATCCATAAAATATTTTGCTAGTACACCATCTAACAAAATAAATAGTTTTGCAAGTTATACATATGAAAATGTAAGTGCTTTGCAATTGAATACAGGAATGCAATTTCAAATTAAAGATCATTGGTTTTTTGGTTTGTATGCTGGTGCTGTTTTGGGTAAGCATCCAATACAAGATGGTAAGGCAAGTATTATTCCATTATTACAGTTTGGTGTTACATTGGGTTATGTTTTTTAAATTATTATAAAATACACATGAAAAAAATAATAGTTGTTCTATTTTTAAATGTACTTCTTCTCAACAATGTATCGAGTCAGGTAATTGAAAAAAAAAGAGTACTGCCACATCAACAGTCACCCATAATTAGGGCTAATTTATTGGCACCTATCGGCTTTCATTTGTATGGCTCTGCAGAATTTACAATTTTACCCAAACTTACATTAACACCACAGGCAGGGCTGGTTTCTGCAATTGGTTTTACCAAAGAAAGCAATGATCCTGCATTAAGCAATAGCAGTACAGTAGGCTTTTTTGCTGTTGAATTAAGGAGGTATGTAAATTTGTATCATCGGCTTAAGAAAAAGAAGAACATAAACAATTATTCTGGTAATTATTTTGCATTAAAATATTTTGCCTCTACACCTCCTTTTTCTAAGAGTAATCAATTTATTAATTTCGAGAGTACAAAAAGCATACAAGTGCATTATGGTTTACAAAGAGAAATTAACAAAAAGTTTTTTGTTGGGGGTAATATTGGATTTGTAATTGATAATGTTTTTTTGGGAAATATTAAAAATAGTCCTGTGGGGGGATTCCCTCTTCTACAATTTGGTGTTTCTGTAGGTTATACTTTTTAAAATCTATTCTTATTGTTAAATCGAATTCGGATTAAAGGATTATGGATTATGCTAGCCCATATTATATAGGCTAAGAGCTAACCATAAAAGTTCCCTACCTTCATAATCTTAAAAATGATTGTATATGCCT
>JAYTXG010000036.1:0-7982 GCA_043743375.1 Sphingobacteriia bacterium | reverse complement strand
AACTCATTTCTTAAACGAGCATTCTCTTCAACCAATAATCGGTTGGTTTCTTGCAAAGAAAAATAACTTCTTAAATTGCTGAATTTGCTATTTATTTTTCCTGTTACTTCATTAGCAGCATTGCCAAAAAAAGTTTCATGTGTTTTACTCGAAGTGGTTAATAAAACAATCGAGAATACTTGTAACAGTATGAAACTGAGAAAAGTAAAATATTGTTTTATGAATAAAAATATATTTTTCAAAGCAGCTAACTATCGTTCTATCTCATGATGAATGGAAAACGCTTATAATTTTTTAATGCTAATCCAGTGCCTCTAACAACACTCTTCAATGGATCATCAGCAATGTGTACTGGCAATTTAATTTTTGCGCCTAAACGCTTATCCAGTCCGCGTAACAGAGCACCACCACCTGTAAGGTACAAACCTCTTCTATAAATATCTGCAGCTAATTCTGGGGGAGTCGTTTCGAGTGCTTTTAAAATTGCTTCTTCAATTTTAAAAATACTTTTATCTAAAGCCTCAGCAATTTCTTGGTAGCTTACCATAATTTGTTTTGGAATACCTGTAACTAAATCTCGGCCATTAACTGGCATATCTTCAGGTGGATTATCTAAATCTTTCATTGCCGCACCTACATTAATTTTTATTTGTTCTGCAGTACGTTCGCCAATTAATAAACTGTGGTATCTTCTTAATGCTTCCATAATATCTGCTGTAAATTCATCACCTGCAATACGAATACTTTGGTCGCAAACAATTCCTGCTAAAGCAATTACTGTAATGCCAGTTGTACCTCCACCAATATCAATAATCATATTTCCAACTGGTTCTTCTACATCAATTCCAATTCCTAGTGCTGCGGCCATTGGTTCATGTATCATATAAACTTCTTTAGCACCTGCTTGTTCTGCACTGTCTCTTACCGCACGTTTTTCTACTTCAGTAATTGATGATGGTATGCAAATAACCATTCTCCAACTTGGAGGAAATAAAGGTTTCTTTGGATAAATCATTTTCATGAGCTCCCTAATCATTAATTCGGCGGCATTAAAATCGGCGATTACACCATCTTTTAGCGGACGAATAGTTTTGATGCTTTCATGCGTTTTTTCATGCATCATCAACGCCTTTTTTCCTACTGCCAAAACTTCCTTCATATTATTGCGATTTAATGCTATAATTGAAGGTTCATTTACAACTACATCATCATTGTGAATAATCAATGTATTTGCAGTTCCCAGATCCATCGCAATTTCTTGCGTAAAAAAATTAAACAATCCCATTTTATAATAGAGTTATAATATGTTAAGCAATAGATACAAAGGTGCTTGAAATTAGTGGTATTAACAAGGGAATTCGTAGCCAATATCTCTTCTGAAATACATTCCCTCAAAAGAAATCTTTTCAAGAATTTTTTTGGATTTTTCTACAGCTTCCTCAATATTTTTTCCGAACGAAGTAACTGCCAAAACCCTGCCACCGTTTGTTAACAATATTTCATTTTCTAGCCGAGTTCCAGCATGGAATAGCATGCTCTCCCCATTTTGAACTAAATTTGTAGGAATGTTAATTGGCTTGTCTTTGGCATAGTTACTAGGATATCCGCCACTTACTGCCATAATGGTGGCAGCACTTCTTTCGTCAAAGCTAATATTGACATCTTCCAAAGTGCCATTATCCATTGCAGCAAAAAGCGCTACCAAGTCGGTTTTTAAACGAGGAATTACTACTTCTGTTTCCGGATCGCCCAATCTACAATTATATTCTATTACAAAAGGTTCACCGTTGTTATTCATCAATCCAAAGAAAATAAAACCAAAGTAAACGAGGTTTTCAGCTTTAATTCCTTCAACGGTAGGACGAATAATTTTATCTTCTACTTTTTTCATGAAAGCATTATCCATAAAGGGAACGGGGCTTACGCAACCCATTCCCCCAGTGTTTAAGCCCGTATCACCTTCACCAATTCTTTTATAATCTTTTGCGTGACCAATAATATGGTAATCGGTACCATTGGTTAATGCAAAAACACTTACTTCAATTCCTGCTAAAAATTCTTCAATCACTACTTTTTCACTAGCAGCACCAAATTTTTTTTGTAGCATCATTTCTTCAAAACATTTCAATGCTGCTTCTGTGGTTTCTGCTATTACCACTCCTTTTCCGGCCGCTAACCCATCTGCTTTAAGAACTATAGGTAAAGAATGTTGTTGGATATATATATTCCCTTCTTCATAATTATTGATGGTAAACTCGGCATATCTGGCAGTGGGAATGTGATGCCTTTGCATGAATTTTTTGCTAAATGCTTTGCTGCCTTCTAGTTGAGCAGCTTCAGCAGATGGTCCTACTACAATAATTTGTTGTAATAAAGGATCTGCCTGAAAAAAATCATAAATCCCATTTACCAATGGATCTTCGGGCCCCACAACCAGCATATTAATTGCATGCTTTATACATGCGGTCTTAATTGCTTCAAAATTAGATACAGAAATGGGTAAATTAGTGCCAAATTCAGCCGTACCAGCGTTCCCAGGGGCGATAAATAATTGATCGCAGTGGTGACTCTGCACCATTTTCCATGCCAATGCGTGCTCGCGGCCACCACTTCCTAATAAGAGAATATTCATGTTGCGAATGTAGCGAATAGTTAAAAGTGAAAGATTACTTATTCTTCTACTCCAACATAAGTTTTCTCTGGTAATTTTTTGGCTATAAACAAATACAAAACAAAAAATACACTGATAATGCCGATGAATAACCAATAATATTTTGCCCCAGTAAATTGAGCAAAAAAGCCATTATTTGCTATGCTTTTATTTACCAAACTAACAAAAACATTGCCTAATGAAATACCCAATAAATACAATGCACTCATGGTACTTTTCATTGATTTTGGCGAGTGAGTATATGCATATTCCAAACAAGTTATTGATACCAATATTTCTGAAACACCTAGAATTAGATATGCTAAAATTTGCCACCATACACTCGGATGACCTCCTTTATCGATGCTTTCTTGTAATAATGCAATAATTATAAATGTAATGCCCATCAGAAATAATCCAGCACCTATTTTTCTTAATGGAGTAACTTTTATTCCTATTTTTTCACAAAAGGGAAATACTAAATAAGTCATCACTGGTATCATACCCACTAAAAAAATGGGATTGAAGGTTTGAATTTGTTCTGCAAATAGCTGATAACCAAATACAGTAAGGTCTAATTTTTTGGCTTGTAATACCCATTCAGCAAGGTTTTGATCCCATAATGCCCAAAATATAGGTGTAAAAGCAAAAATCATCAGTATTCGATAAACTGCTTGAACACCATCAATAGACTTTGGGGAGAAATTGTGCGCTACACTCAATTTTTCCCAAAACGGTTCACCAGTTTTCTTTTTAAACAATTGTATAATAGCAAAAAAACTAATCGACATAAAGTTTTCTCTTTTTGGCCCCGATGGAGCTACTCGCACATATTTTTTTCTTCCCATCCAAAATATGATGGTTGCCATACACATTAAAATACCAGGAATTCCGAATGCCCATTGAGCCCCATATTTGTTGTAAATAATAGGTATAGCTATAGTAGATAATATAGAGCCAGTGTTAATAGTAAAATAAAACCAACCATACATTTTAGAAAGCAAATGCTCATTTGATTTATCAAACTGATCTCCAACATTGGCAGATACGCAAGACTTTATACCACCGGCTGCTGCTGCAATTACAATTAAACCGATAGAAAATAATGTTAGGTTATTGGTGGTTAATGCCAATACTAAGTTGCCAACGGCATAAATTATGGAAACATATAAAATGACTTTATATTTCCCAAAAAACCAATCTGCCAAAATACCCCCAATCATAGGAGCTAAATAGGCAAAGAAAACGAACATGTGTACCAATTCGTTCGACTTGGCTTCTGCTACATTTTGTAGGAGAGGGTTCATGGTTGGGTTAAAAAATTGTGCAACCAAAAAAGTACTCATAACAGACCGGATGCCATAAAAACTAAATCTTTCGGCGGCCTCGTTACCAATGATATATGGAACAGCTTTGGGCATTTTCCCTATAGATATATTCTCTTGAATATCAGACATAAGTTGTATTTTGAAATTTAAATGTATTGGAAAGTTTTGATTTTATAGCTTTCCCAATAACGATTATTGTATCAATTGCTAAAACCTGTTATATGTCTGATCAAAAAAAATTGTTCAAACCCTTTGTTGCTCCCGAAAGTAATATGGCCGAGTTAACTGTAAAATCGATCTTGTTAGGAAGTTTATTCGGAGTAATTTTTGGGGCCGCCACTGTTTACCTTGCTTTAAAAGCTGGTTTAACTGTGTCTGCATCTATTCCTATTGCAGTAATCGCAATTACGCTTGGAAGAAAATTTTTTAAAACCACTATTTTAGAAAATAATATTATTCAAACCACAGGTTCTGCAGGGGAGAGTATTGCAGCAGGTGTGGCTTTTACCTTACCCGGATTTTTGTTTTTATCTTCTCCTGATAGTGCCGAATATTTTAATTATCTCACCATTTTAATTTTAGCAATTGTAGGCGGTTTATTAGGAACATTATTAATGATTCCACTGCGAAAAGCATTGATAGTAAATGAACACGATAATTTACCTTACCCAGAAGGAACTGCTTGCGGCGATGTATTAAAAGCAGGTGAAAAAGGAGGAGATTTTGCGAAGACTGCTTTTTGGGGATTGGGCGTTGCATTTGTATATGCATTGCTACAAAAAGTAGTACACGTAATTGCCGAAACGCCTTTCTATGCTACAAAGCAAATGAATAAATTTTTTCCATCGGCCAAAATCAGTGGAGAAATTACGCCAGAATATTTAGGGGTAGGGTATATAATTGGTCCAAAAATTGGTGGTGTATTGGTTGCTGGTGGTGTATTAAGTTGGTTGGTTTTTATTCCATTATTATCCTCATTGGTGCCACCAGATGTAATAGCAGCTCAGCTAGTAAAATTGGGATATTTAGCGGATATTGCTAAACCAGGAGGCAAGGGTAGTTGGGATCCTATTACCCACCAATTTGCAGATTATTCATCAGCAGTATATTACGCCTTTATTCGTCAAATTGGCGCAGGTACAGTTGCAGCAGGGGGTATTATTACGCTGATTAAAACCATTCCTACCATTGTAAAATCTGTGAAGGGAAGCGTTGCTTCTTTAAAAAATGAAAGTGGCGAAAATGCTTCTATTGTTTTAAGAACCGAAAAAGACTTGAGTTTAAAAGTAGTTGGATTTGGCACACTTGCACTAGTTGGTTTAATAACCGTATTGCCGCAAGTTCCTGGCAATTCAATTGTTCAAAAACTATTGATTGGAGTGTTGGTGGTAATTTTTGGCGCTTTATTTGTAACCGTTTCTTCTCGAATTGTGGGATTAATTGGTTCATCTAATAACCCAATTAGTGGAATGACAATTGCTACAGTAATGGGTACTAGTTTAATTTTTTTAAGTGTGGGTTGGACGGGTCAAAGTTTTGAACCATTGGTTTTAGTTGTAGGTGGAATGATTTGTATTGCAGCAGCAAATGCTGGCGGAACCTCACAAGATTTAAAGAGCGGTTATATTGTTGGAGCAACACCTCGCAATCAACAAATTGCGTTGTTTGTGGGAGCAATTGTATCTTCTATTGTAATTGGTATAACAGTTAAATTTTTAGATAAGCCTAGTTCAGAAATGATTAGTCAGGGCATACATCATGCAATAGGTACAGAAAAATATCCAGCTCCACAAGCAACATTAATGGCAACCTTAATTAAAGGAATATTATCTCAAAATCTCGATTGGCAATATGTTTTTGCAGGTGTATTCCTGGCTATTACTATGGAACTTTGCGGCATTAAATCATTGAGTTTTGCGGTTGGAGCTTATCTTCCTTTGGCTACTACTTTGCCAATATTTATTGGAGGAGCTATTCGTGGATTGGTTGAAAGCAAACAAAAGAAAGAAAATAAAATCGTTAATGCGGAAGAAGAAGAATTGGGCAAAGGGAATTTGTTTGCAACCGGATTGGTTGCAGGTGGAGCAGTAGCGGGGGTAATAATTGCCTTTATTTCTGGGTCCTCCGGAGGAGAAAAATTCTTAAATGCAGTGAGTGCCGAAGCAGGAATGGTTGATAGCTTGAGTAAAGGAGGATATTTTATACTTGGTACTATATTTTTTGCAATAATGGGTTTGATGCTTTACAGGGTAGCAGTAAAGAAAAATGTAGAATGATGATTAAACCTATGGCTACTAATTTCATCCAACAATAAAATAGACAAATATGAAATTTAGCCGTATGCATAAATCTTTTTTTGTAGGAGCTGGTTTTACCCTGTTGAGTGCATTTGCTGGTTCAACAAATATATTCTCTTCAAGAGTTAAAATGCCCTACAAAAAGTATGGATATACAGAAAGACAAGCAGCTGCTAGATTATTGGATCGTTTTACTTTTGGAGCAAAACCTGGCCAGATAGAAGAGGTAGTTAATATGGGTATTGATCATTGGTTTGAACAACAATTAGATGGTCAAATAACAGATACAGGAGTTGATAATAGACTTAGTAATTATAAAACACTTTTGCTAAACAATGAAACCATTGTAAATACTTATATGGATGGTGGGCAGATTGTTCGCTTTGCTATAAAAAATGGATTGATTGAAAAAGACTCCAGTTTAAAAGCAGACAAAAGTGAGTATCGTAATAAAATAAGAATGGTGATGGAGCAGCAAGGATTTCATCCAATTGTTGAATTACAAAACGAATTAATTAATCAAAAAATTATTAGAGCATCATACAGTAATAATCAATTACATGAATTACTTACCGATTTTTGGTTCAATCATTTTAATGTATCACTTACTAAAAATCAGTGCACACAATATATTATGACTTATGAAAGAGATGCTATTCGCCCAAATGTAGTTGGCAATTTTGAAACTATGTTATTAGCAACTGCAAAGCATCCTGCCATGTTGGAATTCTTAGATAATGCAAGTAGTGTAAGTAATAATAATAATGTTGGCAATAAAAAAGTAAAAGCTTTTGCTGATAAACAATTGCAAAAAAAGGCGGATGAAATGATAGCGAATAATCAGCCAGGCGCGCAATTTGCGCAAAAAGTAGTTAATGCACGAAAAACGCAAGGTTTAAATGAAAATTATGCGAGAGAAATTATGGAACTCCATACAATGGGAGTTGATGCAGGATATACACAGGCCGATGTAACTGCTGTTGCAAGAGCATTAACAGGATGGGGTTACAGACCATTGGTTAAAGACGCACCAGGTAACAATTTAATAGAAAAAGTAGGGAAAGATAACTTAGAAAAAAGAGGGTATATTTTTGAAAACGATTTTATGTTTCGCGCAGATAAGCATGATGATTCTGCAAAAATAATTTTAGGGAAATCATTTCCTGAAAACGGAGGATATAAAGAAGGAGAAGAAGTAATTAGTATGCTAGCAACAAATGATGCTACTGCCAATTTTATTTGTAAAAAATTAGCTACTCGTTTTGTAAGTGATACACCATCAGTTGATTTAGTAAGAACAATGGCAACTGTTTTTAAAAAAACAAATGGTAATATTAAAGCGGTTTTAAAGGTGATGGTAAATGACGCTGCTTTTTGGAATCAAAAAATTATACGCGAAAAAGTAAAGTCGCCTTTTGAATTAGTAATAAGTGCTGTACGAGCTACCAATGCCGATGTTCAACAACCATTACAATTGTATAATTGGTGTACTAAAATGGGACAGAAATTATATTATTATCAAGCTCCAACTGGCTTTCCGGATAAAGCAGCTTATTGGATAAATACAGGCGCATTATTAAATAGAATGAATTTCGGTTTGGCATTTGCTAGTCAAAAAATCCCTGGCCTAAAAATGGATTTGCTTGCATTAAATAATAATCATGAACCAGAAAGTGCAGATCAGGCTTTAGAATTATACAGTAATTT
>JAYTXG010000035.1:0-2287 GCA_043743375.1 Sphingobacteriia bacterium | reverse complement strand
TTACCAGTAGCTGGGTCATTTGGTTCCTTTATTGTAGCAATCTTTCCAAAATATTTATCCCCTTGTTTGTAAATTTGCACTACTGCATTTCCTTCTCCAGTTTTCCAAAATCCAAGTATCGCATCGGGGTTATTGGCATAGCTAATTGTACTTAAGGAAAGTAGAAGCATTAAAAAACCAACAAGTACAGGGATTGATTTTGGCATACACTATTTTTATCAAAAGTCGTAGAAATTACTGGTATAAAATAGTCGATTTTCATATTTTTTTTGAAATATCAGTTCAAACCCACATCTTTGCAATGTAATGATAATGATAAATAAATATTGGTGGTGGCATTCAGATTCCAAACGGGGATTGTAATGGCATAGCCAATACTGATTGAATATTTTCAATGCCCCGGAAAACCGGGGTTTTTTTATTTAATGAATGAACTGAAAATTTGCGATGAAAAAAATAACTATCAAAACTGTGAGCAAGAAAATGCTGGGAGATATTTTTACTCCAGTTGGCATTTATCTTCGCTTAAGGGATCGATTTAGAGATACCATTCTATTAGAAAGTACCGACCATCATTCTGCCGAAAATAGTTTTTCCTTTATTTGTATCAATGCCATTGCAGGTATTGAAATTAGCTCTACAAAAAAAGTTGAATTCAAGCTTCCGGGAGATCAACCAGAAAAATTAGCCATTAACGTAGATAATGATGTGCCCAATTTAGTGTGGAACTTTATGCAAAAATTTGAACTGAGTAATGATAGCGATAAATCAGTTCAATTTGCACAAGGCCTTTATGGTTACACTAGTTTTGATGCAGTACAATTTTTTGATAAAGTACAACTTACTCAAAAAGAGGAATTGTCGATTCCATTAATGCGCTATCGCTTATATCAATATGTGATTGCCTTTAATCATTTTAAAGATGAACTTATTTTATGCGAAAATAAAATTGATGGAATTGAAAGTGATTTGTTAACAGTTGAATCATTAATAAAAAGCAAGGATGTTCCTGAGTTTCCTTTTAAATTGATGGGAGAAGAGCGATCTAATATGAGTAATGATCGCTTTTTAGAAATGGTTAATCACGGGATTAAAAGCTGTATGAGGGGCGATGTTTTTCAAATTGTGTTAAGTCGCCGTTTTGAGCAAAGCTTTATTGGTGATGAGTTTAATGTTTATAGAGCTTTGCGGAATATTAATCCTTCTCCGTATTTATTTTTCTTTGATTATGGCGATTATAAGTTAATGGGCTCATCACCTGAAGCACAATTAATTATACAAAATGGCAAAGCAATTGTGCATCCTATAGCAGGTACATTTAAAAGAACTGGGGATGATGATGTAGATCATGCTTCTGCCGAGCAGTTAATAAATGATGTAAAAGAAAATGCCGAACACGTAATGCTAGTAGATTTAGCACGTAATGATTTAAGTAGGGTTTGTACTGATGTTGTAGTAAGTAAATATAAACAAGTTCAATATTATAGTCACGTTATACATTTAGTAAGTGAAGTATCTGGTAAAGTTAAAACCAATCAAAATCCTTTTGAATTATTGGCAAAAACTTTTCCTGCTGGCACTTTAAGTGGTGCGCCAAAAATTAAAGCATTAGCAATTATTGATGCAGTAGAACCCACCAATAGAAGTTACTATGGTGGTGGTTTAGGTTTCATTGGTTTTGATGGTAGTTGTAATCACGCAATTATGATAAGAACATTCCTTAGTAAAAATAATACGTTAATATATCAGGCAGGCGCAGGTATTGTTGCTGCAAGCATACCTGCAAGTGAATTACAAGAAGTGAATAATAAATTAAATGCGTTAAAGACAGCTGCAAAAGAGGCTGAAAAACTATGAATTATGAGTTAAGAATTAAGAGTTATGAATTATTATTTGGTTTAAAATAATGTAAATGCAAAAAATATTGGTTTTTGATAATTACGATTCTTTCACTTACAACTTGGTGCATTTAGTGGCAAAAACTACACACATTTCATTGGATGTTTTTCGTAACGATGAAATTGCATTGGAGCAAGTAGCTAATTATGATAAAATAATTTTATCACCCGGTCCTGGTATACCATCAGAAGCAGGTTTGTTACTCGATTTAATTAAAGCCTATGCTTCTACAAAAAGTATTTTGGGAGTTTGTTTAGGACATCAAGCTATTGGAGAATCATTTGGAGGGTTATTGGTAAATTTAGCTACTGTGTTTCATGGTGTGGCAACACCAATTTCAATAAGTACCGAAAATTTAGGAGTAAGGAGCTCTTTATTTAACTCGCTT
>JAYTXG010000034.1:0-4918 GCA_043743375.1 Sphingobacteriia bacterium | reverse complement strand
GTAAAAGTAACCTCTTTCAAATGCGTGAAAATACCGTTTATAGCGGGTTTTGAACAATAGCTTTATTCTGATTCATTTCATCTTGAGGAAATAAGAATTGCCATTGTACATCTCCTGAAGCAATTGCAGATACTAGAATTAATGCTGCAACATTATTTGAAATACCAACTCTATTGAGTGGTAAATTTAGTCTTTTTAAATCTGTAAAGCGATGTCCTTCTCCCCATAATTCTGCCCTACGATTTAAATAAATCTCATCTAATAATGTTTGACCTGTACTAGTAGATTGAACATAGTTAGGCATTCTATTTCTCATTAAAGTAAATAATGCAGTTTGAGCTGCAGCCGTTTGCCCTTGTTTAGCTCTTGCTTCCGCCTCTATTAACAACATTTCTCCAGAACGCATATAAGGAACATCTCCTATACTCAAAGCATCGCTGACTGCAAGGAATTTTTTATTTTGAAAAGGAACCCTGGCACCTCCAGGAGGTATTACAGTTCCAGTGCCCGTTTGATCCCAACATGCTTTTCTTATATCATTTACAGGCAAAGCGTTCCATAAATTGGGATTGATTGCTCTTGGTTGTGTTCTAATTACAGTAGAATTAAAATTAGAAGAGATATATGCAAAGTAAGAAAAGAAGAAAGTGTTATGATCGCTAATTTGACGACTACCCCAAATCCATTCCGCATTGGTAATATCATTAAACCCTTTCACATAATCTGCATTTGTCATTAATGCATATCCAGTTCTAGCTGCAGCTGCACTTGTAGCAGCTACATCCCAATTTTCTTGAACCAATGCAACACGAGCTTTAACACCGCGAGCAACATTAACATCTAAATTCGATTTAGCTGCAGTACCTGTACGAGTATATCCTGTTAATAATACAATAGCTTCATCTATGTCTTTATTTACTTGGGTATATACTTGCTCAACTGTAGATCTTAGTTGTCCTTCTAAAGTATTGGTTAATATTAATGGAACACCTGATTGAGTATTATTACCTCCAACTTTATATCTTTCTCCCCATAATTGTACTAGTTGAAAGTGAGCCCAAGCGCGGTAAACCAATGCTTGACCTTTTATCATTCTTTTATCTGCTGCAGGGCCAGGTACCATATCAATACCATTGATTAATACATTGGCATTTGAAATAATACGATAGTAGAACCTATAAACAAATCGCATATCACCAGAATTTACATTTCTATGATTTTGCCATTGTATCCATCCTAGATGACCTGCGCTTCCGTTTGCCAATGGAAATACAATATCTTCTCCCATATAATCCCTGAACAAATTACAAGCACCTTCACCAGATTGTCCCTGATTATCGTACTGAACAAACATAATACGATGAATTCCATTTAATGCTGCAATGGCATTTTGGGTGCTTGCTAAAGCATCGTCTGCTGCTACAGCTGTTGTTGAGTAAGTGTCTAAGAATTCTTTCTTACAAGAAGAAAAAATCAAAGCACTAAAAGTTAATAAAATGAATATATTTTTTTTCATGTTAATGATTTTAGAGGTTTAGTGATACTCCTACAGTGAAAACACGAACAGGTGGATATGCATTAGATGTAACTCCAGAAAAAGCTTGTTGATTGTTTAAGCCAATTCGCTTTGAAGAGAACATTGCATTTTCTATACTTACAAAAAACTGACCATTATTTACTTTCATCCTATTAGTTAAGGATTTCGGTAAGTTATACGATAAGTTAATAGTGCGAATATTAAAGTAAGAAGCATCAATTAGCCATCTAGAAGATGCACCATTGAAATCTGATGCTCTTCCTGCATCTAAACGCGGAACATTGGTAATATCACCTGGTTTCTGCCATCTGTTTAAAATATCCGTATGATAAGCGGCACCATAAGAAGTTCCGGTATTCATTAATCCTGCATAGTTGGCATCATATGTTAATCCTCCCATCTGAAACATAAACAAAGCACTCAAAGTAAAATTTTTGTAAGTAATACTTTGAGTAAAACTTCCATAAAAATCAGGGATAGTACTTCCTTGATACTCAAACTTTCCATTAGAAATATTGGTAGTAACTGTATCAACACCTCCAGCTTTATTGGTGATTAATCTTCTTGAGGTATTGGCTGCAGTATTTTGAGCAACAAATAATGGAGCACCATCTGTAGGATCAACACCATAATAAGTGCGCAACCAATAATCAAATATAGATACTCCAACTTGGTATTTTTTTGTTCCAGTAACAAAATCAGGAACAGTTGCTGGCATTTTAGTAATTTGATTTAATACTGTTGATAAATTCAAATTCGTAGTCCAAACAAAATCTTTTGTCTTAACTATATCACCACTTAATTGCAATTCTATACCCTTATTAAACATAGTGGCAGTGTTTTGGTTGATCGATAATGCACCACTAGATAGAGGTTGGGGAACTGAAAACAATAAATCCGCAGAAACTCTATGGTAATATTCTACAGAACCACTTAACCTGTTTTTAAATAAAGAGAAATCTAATCCAATATCAAATTGTTTATTGGTTTCCCATGTTAATGATTTATTTAAGAAAGCAGTTTGACTTTGAGAAATACCAGGTTCATTAGCAATATTATTAAACACATATAAACCTTGATATGCATATAATCCAATACCATCAGCAACTCCTACTACACCATATGAACTTCTTAATTTCAATTGATTAACAAAGGAAACATTTTTCATGAAATTCTCTTTGTTGATGTTCCAACCACCCCCAACAGACCAGAATGTACCCCATCTTGATTGTTCAGCAAAACGTGAGTTGCCGTCTGTACGAATACTTCCAGACACAAAATACTTTCCCTTGTAATCATAATTAACTCTAGAGAAATAACTTTCAATTCTATAACGATCAACCGAAGAAGTTGATGAATTGATTGTAGTAAAATTACCTAACTCTGTATTACCAGATAATGATTGTCCTTGTTTAAATCCACCTAGCGCTTCTTGGTATTGATTAAATGCTTCACGACCAACCAATACATCTACTTTATGTTCACCTAATTTTTTATTGTAATTTAAAAGCTGACTCATGATAAATCCCATATTAGATGAATAATCACGAGATGAACGACCTGCTGGAGCACCATCACCTACCAATATATTTTGATAAGAGGCATCATACTGTGTTTGATAGTCTACAGAAATATTATTGGTAAACTTAAAATCTTTTAAGAAAGTAATGTCCATAAAATTTCTAGCACTTACCACTGTTCTTCTGTAATTTTCATCATTTAACCTTGTTTCTGCTAAAGCATGTCTTCCAGATGAAGCTCCACCTGGTCTATTTGATAATCCTAAGCCTTGAGCTCCCATATTACCTAAATCCCAAAAACGGCTTCCTGTTGCATCTAATAAATATGCACCAGTAGTCATGTCGTGAGCATATACTGGATAGATTGGACCTATGTTTCTTGTGAAGTTGAAAGGATTTACAAAGGTTCCACTTGTGCCATCACTTGCAAGATTAGAAGTTGCAAAGTTTCCTGAAACATTCAATCCTGTTTTAAACCAGGTTAATGGATTAATATTAACATTCAATCGTATAGTAGATCTTTTTAAATCGGAACGAAGTGTATATCCCTTATCATTTAAATGAGCTAATGATAAAAAATAATCAGATTTTTCTGACCCACCACTAAAATTAATATTGTACTCTTGTCTGTTTCCAGTACTAATTAATTCTTTAGTCCAATCCAAATCATCTGCGTAAATTAATTGTGCATTCGAATTTAATTGTCCATTGGTTCCAACAATTGCATTATTAGCAACGTTGAATGGATTATATGCTAATAATCCTTGAATACCCGTTCTAGTAGTTAACCCACTAGCTACTCTATTAGCAGAATCCATAGAAATACCTGTTCCAGTAGAAGGATACACTAGTGAATTACGATAAGACTCCCACATGATTGGATAATATTGAAATGCATCCAATCTTTGGTACTCTTCAAGACCTCTTGAAGTTTGACTTTGAAGCATACGCATTGAAATATTATTTCTGCCTTTTTTACCTCTTTTGGTGGTAATCATTATAACACCATTGGCTGCTCTTGAACCATATAATGCAGTTGCAGATGCATCTTTTAATACTGTTGTGCTTTCTACATCATCTGGATTGATATTTGAAGTTCCTCCAATATAAGGAACCCCATCTACTACAAATAATGGATCTGAAGTTGCATTAATAGAACCAAAACCTCTAACTCTAATAGTTACTCCAGAACCAGGTTGGCCATTTGCAGTACCCGTGATAACTCCAGGAATTGCGCCTTCTAGGGCCTGATTTACGTTAGATATAGATCTTTGAGCAAAATCTTTAGCATCTATTTTTCCTTGTGAACCTGTATTAGTTTCTTTTTTTGCAGTACCATATGCTACTACAATTACTTCATCTAATGCGGCATCTTCTCTCTTAAGAGAAAAATTGATTTGGCCATAAGACGGAATAGATAGTTCGCTTTTTTCAAAACCCACTGAACTAAAACTGATTGTTTTAGAATTAGCAGGAACTAATAATTTAAAACTACCATCAACAGCAGATACAGTGCCTGTGGCTCCTTTAACTGAAACAGAAACTCCTTGTAATGGAGTGCCATCTTTAGCATCTGTTACTTTTCCCGTAACAGTTTTGTTTTGTGCATTTGCTTGAGCAATGGCAATGCATAGAAATAGCGTGACTAGTTTTCTCATTTTTGTTAGTTTAATTTAAAAAACAGGAGCGAATATAAATTAAAAAAACATTAAAATTTCGTGAATTCAAAAATATAGCTACAGTCTATAAAAATTGGTATAAGTCATAGCTGTTAGCTATGATTTATCTAAACTTAGGTTACTTGTAAAGTAAATATTATTCTACCGTTACACTCTTCGCTAAGTTGCGCGGTTTATCTACA
>JAYTXG010000033.1:0-1606 GCA_043743375.1 Sphingobacteriia bacterium | reverse complement strand
TGGGCAATTGCAAATCTGGATATTTATGTTCATACATTTTATCTGTTAATGGATCATCATCTGTTTCAACAACAGTTGGACTTCCTAAATAATCCCAATAAATTTCTATCTTGGCAATACTCCCAATATCAACAGTTGACTTGTTTTGAATTTTAATCGGAAAAGGATTGCAAAAGGGCATGTTGCCAATTATATTAAAATTGGCTTTCGGGGTAGATCCGTTTACAAAAAATGGTTTTGTTGCTGTGCTCACACATCCTGAACTAGAAGTAATTTCTAAAGTAGCTTCATATGGACCGGGTGTTTGGTACCTAACTTGTGGATTTTTTACAATTGATGTAGTAGGATTTCCTAATGGGAAAGTCCACTTACGAAACAAGGGTAAACCTGCAACACTTGAAACAGTGCTCTCATCATTAAAAGGCGCAAATGCATCATCTAGGCATACTTTGGGCGTTTTAAAAATCACAGATGGTGTGGGTTTTATAGAAAAAATTGGTTTAAACGGATCACTTGGGCAACCTGTATTTGAACGAACAATTAATCCAATATCTTTTACTCCTTCAGTGGTGTATTGTTTTGTTTGATTAACACTTGTTGAAAGAGAATCTGCAGGTAATCCATTATCAAAATTCCAAACCCACGATTTAATGGTATTGTTATTGGGTCCGGCTACTAAACTAGAGATATCTGTAAATACAATATCTCGATTTAAACAATTGGGTGATGAAAAATTAAATTGAGCAATAGGTTTATTAGAAAGTTCTACTGTTTTAGTAAGAGTTGCTACGCAACCGAAGTCGGTTATTGAAGTCAATTTTACAGAAGTAGTATAGCCAGTAATTGTTTTAGATATATTTTGGGTAGTTGCTGTTGCGCCAGATCCAAAATCCCAAAACCATTTATATACTGGTCTACCAAATCCATTGGTTGAATCGCTAAAAAGAACGCTGGTATTAATACAGCCATTGGTGTTAATAGAAAAATCAGCTATAGGCGGATCATTTACGGTAATAACGTCATTAATTTCTTGGTCATTATTATTACTACATCCATCCGACTGTGCAATATTTGCTGTTGCTACTATTGTAACAGGATAACTTCCTATTTTTTTAAACTTATAGGTATTAGGCACATAATAAACAGAGAAAGTTTTTCCATTTGAAGTATAGGAAGAATCGGGTGCACTAGCAGGTGTATAGGTAAATGGATTAGTTCCTGTAAGATCAGCATTAGTGCCAAAATCAATTTTTAGTTTTGTAGCTACATACGGAATAGATAAAACAACTTTAAATGGCGCATTGGTACAAGTAGCTGAGTAATTTATTCCACTGCTCGCAAACTCATTTTTGATTGTTACAGGAGGATTTAAATCTACAATGTTGGTGCCTGCATTGTATCCATAACTTTCTGCTGATCCAAATCCATAAGCAATAGCATTAAAGCCGCTATCTGAATATAAAGAATGTGATTGGCTTGATGTAACTGGGATAATTGCATAAGAATAATTTGGCTCACTAGGATGTGGAAGAAAACTAGTGCCGCTTATTCCGTCTAATTTAAAACTACCAACTCCACCATTTTTAATAATTACATTAATATAACT